>DATGLU010000318.1:0-4815 GCA_035294045.1 Roseiarcus sp.
CCGTTATCGTAGCGGATGCCATAGCCATGGGCGGCGATGGAGAGCGTCGCCATCGAATCCATGAAGCAGGCGGCGAGGCGGCCAAGACCGCCATTGCCAAGCGCCGCGTCGGGCTCGATCCGGCGCAGGACGATGAGGTCGACGCCGAGTTGCGACAAGGCGGCGCGCATCGGCTCGACTATGCCGAGATTTGTCATCGAATCGTAAAGCATCCGACCGATGAGAAATTCCAGCGACAGGTAATAGACGCGCTTGCGGTCGTCCTGGTAGGTCTCGCGCGTCGAATTCATCCAGCGGTCGACGATGATGTCGCGCGTCGCAAAGGCGACAGCGAGAAACCAGTCGCGCTGGCTGGCGGCGACCGGGTCCTTGCCGACCGAGTAGGTGAGCTTGGCGAGCACGGCCTCGCGCAGCGCCTCCGCCGAAAACGCATCGGCCGCCGGATGGCGCGGCTTTTGCTCCGCGGCGATGGGAGGGGCCTGGAGGTCGACTTGGTCCATACGCAGGATGTCCGTTCTGTGCGGCGTCAAGGCTCGCACGCGAGAAAAGCCTCTTTCGGGCGTCCTGTCCAGTTTGGCCGCGGCCCCTGACGAAGGCGCTGCGCGCTGGCCAAAGGCGCGGGCCGGCGCGATAATCGCGTCAGCGATGAGAACGACAGGCGTTTGGAGCAGAGGATGAAAATTCACGGCAAGTCTTACCGCACCATCTGGCCCAGCGCGGACGGCCAAGCGGTCGAGGTCATCGACCAGACCGTTCTGCCGCACCGTTTTGCGACAAAGCGGATCGCCGGCCTCGAAGACGCATTCGACGCCATCCGCACGATGGTCGTGCGGGGCGCGCCGCTGATCGGCGCGACCGCCGCTTATGGACTGGCGCTGGCGCTGAGGCGCGATCCTTCCGATGCTGGGCTCGAAGCGGCGCATCGCCGGCTCGCCGGCGCGCGTCCAACCGCGGTCAATCTCCGGCACGCCCTTGACGACGTGCGCGCCCACGTCGCGCGCCTGCCTTCCGCGGAGCGCGCCCGCGCCGGGTTTGCCCGGGCTGCGGCTATTTGCGAAGAGGACGTTGAAAACTGCCGGCTGATCGGCGAGGCCGGCCTGCCGCTGATCGAGGCGATTCACCGCGCCAAGAACCGGCCGGTGAATATTCTCACCCATTGCAACGCCGGCTGGCTGGCGACGGTCGACTGGGGCACGGCGACCGCGCCGATCTATATGGCGCATGATCGCGGCGTTCCGGTCCATGTCTTCGTCGACGAGACCCGGCCGCGCAATCAGGGCGCGGCGCTTACCGCGTTCGAACTCGGCCAGCACGGCGTCCCGCACCAGATCGTCGTCGACAATGCCGGCGGCCATCTCATGCAGCATGGCAAGGTCGATCTCGTCATTGTCGGCGCCGACCGGGTCACCGCGCGCGGCGACGCCGCCAACAAGATCGGGACCTATCTGAAGGCGCTCGCCGCGCGGGCCAATCAGGTCCCCTTCTATGTCGCGGTTCCGCAGACCACGATCGATTGGACGATCGAGGACGGCGTCCGGGACATCGAGATCGAAGAGCGCGATTCTTCGGAGGTCACCCATATTGTCGGCCGGCTCGACAACGGCGACATCGCCCGGGTGGCGATCGGCGCGCCGGGCAGCCCGGCGCTCAATCCGGCTTTCGACGTAACGCCCGCCGAGCTGATTTCCGGCCTGATCACCGACCGCGGGGTCAGCCCGGCGACCCGCGACGGGCTGCTCGGACTTTTCCCGGAACGAAAGGCGGCGTGACCGCTCTTTAAGGCTTCTGCTGATCCTCGATCTGCTTCTGAGTCGCTTGCAGCTTGGCCTGCGCCTCGGCGAGGGCGCGGTTCGCCGCGTCGCCCTGCTGCTTGAGGTCGGCGAGCTGGCTCTTCGCCTCGGCCACCTCTTTGGACAGCGCGTCGCTTTGCTGCTGGAGATCGGCGAGCGCGGCCTTGGCCTGATCGACGGCTTTTAACGCCTTGTCGCGCTCGGCCGTCGCATTGTCGATCTGCGGCTGGACCGCGGCGAGTTGGCCATTGGCCGCTTTCAGCTTGTCCTCGACCGCTTGCAGGTCCCCCGTCTTGGCCTTGGCCTCGTCGCTCGCGCCGGAGGCGGCGAGGCGCGCCTCGGCGATCTGCTTGTTGAGCGCGGCGAGATCGTTCTGCGCCGCCGCGCGGGCTGCGGTCGATTCGGCGAGCGCGTTCTTGGCTTCGTTGAGCTGCTTTTCGACGTCGGCAAGGTTGCCGGCGGCCTTTTGCAGATTTTGCAGGTCGGCCGCCATGCTCTCGCGCGCCTTCTCGGCCCGCCCGAGCGCGTCATGCATTTGAGCCTGGACCTCGGAGACCTGCGAGGCGAAATAGGCCACCAACAGCCAGCCGATCACGGCGACCGCGGCCAAGGCCAGGGGCACTGGCCGGCGGAATTCGCTCGTCAGATCGTCAGCCACGCGCGCCTCCCCCAATCGCCGTCTGGCGACGAGAACGGCGTCCGCGGCCGATCCGCGCCAAGCCCGGCAGGCTTGAAAATATTGGCATGCTCGGCCGCGCCGAATCCAGGGCGATTTGACGCCATGCCGAAACTCCGGGCGGCCATTGAACAATTATGGGGGGCGCAAACGCGTCGGCCGGCGTATAGAGCGAGGCGCAACGATTTTCGCGCCTCGGAGAGCGCCGGCTCGTGAAATTTTCCTTCCTCAATCTGGCGGCCCAGGCGGCGCGCGGCCACCGCCATTGGCCGGAGCAATGGCGCTCGCCGGAGCCCAAAGCGTCCTATGACGTGGTGATCGTCGGGGCCGGCGGCCATGGCCTCGCCACGGCCTACTACATGGCCAAGGAGCATGGCGTGACGAATGTCGCCGTGCTCGAGAAGGGCTGGCTCGGCGGCGGCAATACCGGGCGCAACACGACGGTGATCCGCTCCAACTATCTTTGGGAGCCGTCCGAAGCGCTTTACGGCCATGCGCATCGGCTCTGGGAGACCCTGTCGCAGGAGCTCAACTACAACGTCATGTTCTCGCCGCGCGGCGTGATGCTGCTCGCCCATAGCCATCACGACGAGCAGTCGTTCAAGCGACATATCCATGCCAACCGGCTCGCCGGCATCGCCAACGAATGGCTGACGCCGGAAGAGGCCAAGGCGATCTGTCCGCCGCTCAACATCGATCGCTCGGCGCGCTATCCGATCGTCGGCGCCGCCTTCCAAAGACGCGGCGGCACGGCGCGGCATGACGCCGTCGCCTGGGGCTTCGCCCGCGCCGCCTCGGCGCGCGGCGTCGACATCGTCCAGAATTGCGAGGTCAAGGCGATCAGTCGCGACGCGTCGGGCGCGGTAAGCGGCGTCGAGACGACGCGCGGCCCGATCGCGGCCAAGAAGGTCGCCGTGGTCGCGGCCGGGCATACAAGCATGATCATGGCGATGGCCGGCGTGCGCATGCCGCTGGAATCCTATCCTTTGCAGGCCCTGGTCTCGGAGCCGCTGAAGCCGTTCATGCCATGCGTCGCGATGTCGAACACGATCCATGCCTATATGTCGCAATCCGACAAGGGCGAATTGGTGATCGGCGCCGGGATGGACTCATACACATCGTACAGCCAAATGGGCGGCCTTCACATCGCCACCCAGACGATGGAGGCGATCTGCGAAATGTTTCCGATCGTCTCGCGCATCCGCATGATGCGCAATTGGGGCGGCATCGTCGACGTGACGCCGGACCGTTCGCCGATCATCTCGAAGACGCCGGTGCCCGGGCTGTTCGTCAATTGCGGCTGGGGGACGGGCGGCTTCAAGGCGACGCCCGGTTCCGGCCATGTCTTCGCCCACCAAGTGGCGACCGGCGAGCCGCATCCGATCGGCGCGCCGTTCGGTCTCGACCGCTTCCGGTCAGGCCGCCTGATCAACGAGGCGGCCGCCGCCGCCGTCGCCCATTAAGGCCTCAGCGATGCTGCTCATTCATTGTCCCTATTGCGAGATGGACCGGCCCGAGATCGAGTTCAAATATGCCGGCGAGGCGCATCTCGTCCGGCCGGACGGCAATAGAGCGAACGACGAGGAGTGGAGCGAGTTCTTGTACTACCGCTCCAATCCCAAGGGCGTGCATGCCGAGCGCTGGCGCCATACGTCCGGCTGTGGCCGCTATTTCAACTGCCTGCGCGACACGGCGAGCGACAAGATCAAGGCCACGTACAAGGCGGGCGCGCCGGCGCCGCGCTTCGCTTGACTGGCGCGTCGGCAAATTTTCTTGAGAAATACTATGCAGCGGCAATTTATATTTAAACCTCCGCTGCTTTAAGCGCTTATTAACCATGCCGCACTAACCAGAGGATTGGGGAATTCCGAGCCGATGCGCGCCCGCGCGGTCGACGGCGCCGGACGGAGATGTGGATGACCGAGCCCGGCCGCGGCCAGGACAATCTCAGCGAACGCCTCGACTTCATGGGCCTCGACGGGGAAGCGCGGGCGGCGCTCAAAACACTGCAACCCTTGATCGGCCGCGCGATCGGGCCGGCGCTGGCCGCCTTCTATGAAAAAACCCGGGCGCATCCGAGCGCCGACAAGGCGCTTGGCGACGAGCGGCTTCCGACCGTCAAGCGCCTGCAAGAGCGCCATTGGGCGACGATCGCGGCGGCCGAGTTCGGCGAAGGCTATTCGCGCTCCGTGCGCGAGATCGGCGAGGCCAATGGCCGCATGGGGCTCGAGCCGCGCTGGGTGATCGGCGGCTACGCCCTGATCGTCGAGCGGCTGGTCGCCGCGATCGTCAAGGAGCAATGGCCGACTTTGCTCCGGATGCGCCGGGCCGGCCCGGACGATGTCGCGC
>DATGLU010000319.1:0-2605 GCA_035294045.1 Roseiarcus sp.
CGCCAAGGCCGGCGTGAAGGCCGAGGACATCAAGACCTGGGACGATTTCCTAAGCGCCGTGAAGAAGATCAAGGCGGCCGGAATCACGCCGATCATCGTCGGCGGCGGCGAGAAATGGCCGATGCATTTCTACTGGTCCTACCTCATCATACGCGGCGGCGGCGCGAACGCGCTGGCCGATGCGAAGGCGGGCAAAGACGGCGGCTTCAAGAACGCGACCTTCGTCGAGGCGGGCAAGCGCCTGCATGAGCTTGCCGCGCTCGAACCGTTCCAGGCCGGCTATCTGTCGACCAGCCATCCGCAAGCCGAAGGCATGTTCGGCGACGGCAAGGGCGCGATGGAGCTGATGGGCCAGTGGCTTTTGACCGCGCAAGGGCCGAACGCCGCTGACGGCAAGGGCCAGCCGATCGATAATATCGGCATTTTCTCCTTCCCGACCTTGCCCGGCGGCAAGGGCCAGCCGACGGACACGCTCGGCGGCATCAATGGCTGGCTGGTCGGCAAGGGCGCGCCGAAGGAGGCGGCCGAATTCCTGAAGTTCTTCAGCCAGGAAAAGTACCAGCGCGAAGCCGCGGCCAAGGGCCTCTATATTCCGGTGGTCAAAGGCGCGGAAAGCGCGATCGAAAATCCGGTCCTCAAGCAGATTGGCGCCGATCTCGCCAAGACCACCTATCACCAGAACTTCTTCGATCAAGACCTCGGACCATCGGTCGGCCGCGTCGTCAACGACATATCGGTCGCGGTCGCAGCCGGCAAAATGTCGCCGGAAGACGGCGCCGCCGCCGTGCAGCAGGCCTGGGACGAACAGTAGGTTCGGGCGCGCGTAATCCTTCTCCCCGCTTCGCGGGGAGAAGGTGGCCCAGCGAAGCTCGGCCGGATGAGGGCGGCGCTGAAGTTTGGGATTGGCGTTCGTAAGGCGCTAGTTTCCGAAGTCATGCGCAGCCCCTCATCCGGCGCTTCGCGCCACCTTCTCCCCGCTTTGCGGGGAGAAGGGATTCCCGCGGATTGGTTCGAGGCGCGGATGACCGTCACCACGATGCAGGAGAGCAAAAGCGCGGCGGGCGGCGTATGGGTCGCGGCGCTGATCTTTCTGCCGCCGGCGCTGCTCCTCTTCACCGTCTTCGTCATCCTGCCGATCGGCGAGGCGGCCTGGTACAGTTTCTACAATTGGGACGGCTACAACCGGCCGCAAAATTTCATCGGCCTCAAGAACTACATTTCGCTCCTCAACAATTCGAATTTCAGAATCGCGGCGCTGAACAATCTCATCATCATCGCCGTCTCGCTGGCGATTCAACTGCCGCTCGCGCTCGCCATGGCGCTGCTTTTGGCCAAGCGCGCCTTCGGCGCCGTGGCGTTCCGCCTGATCTTCTTCCTGCCCTACATTCTCGCCGACGTCGCCGCCGGCCTGATTTTTCGCTTCATCTTCGACGGCGATTACGGGCCGCTTTCCGGGGCGACCCAGGCGCTCGGCTTCGGTCCCGTCTATATGCTGGCGAGCCCGACTTGGGCCATGGTCGCGCTGCTCGTCGTCATCGTCTGGAAGTATTTCGGCTTCCACATGATGCTGTTCATCGCCGGCCTGCAGGGGATCGACAAGAACCTCTATGAGGCGGCCGAGATCGACGGCGCCGGCGCTTTCCAGCGCTTCCGCTTCGTGACGATCCCGCAGCTCTCGCCGATGATCAAGCTATCGGTGTTCTTTGCGGTCATCGGCGCGCTGCAATTCTTCGACGTCGTCGTGCCGCTGACCGGCGGCGGCCCGTTCAACGCCACCAACACGATGGTGTCGTACCTTTACCTTTTCGGCATCACGCGCATGCGGGTCGGATTCGGCTCGGCGGTCGGCGTGGTTCTGTTCATCATCTGCGTGGGCTTCGCCTTTGGCTACAGACGACTCTTGATGCGCGATGAGTGAGCAATTGACCATCGCCGCGCCGTCGCGCCTCGTCAGGGCGAGGCGGCGTTCGCGCGATCAAAAGCCGTTCGATCTCTTTCCGCTGTTCCGGCTGGCGGTTCTGCTCCTCGTCTCGAGCGTCGTTCTCCTGCCGCTGCTCGCGACCGCGATCGGCGGCTTCAAGGCGCTCGGCGAGCTGCGCACCAACCCGCTCGGCTTGCCGCATCCATGGCAGTGGCGCAACTATCTCGACATTCTCGAAAGCGCCCGCTACTGGCGCGTGCTCGGCAATTCGCTGTTCATCGCCGGTTTCACCGTGGCGATCACGGTTGCGCTCTCGGCCATGGCCGCGTTCGCCTTCGCGCATCTGAAATTCTTCGGCAGCCGGTTCCTCTTCACCTATATGACGCTCGGCCTGATGTTTCCGATCGCGACCGCGATCCTGCCGCTGTTCATCCGGGTGCGCGATCTCGGTTTGCTCGATACGCCCTGGGGCGTGATCCTGCCGCAATCGGCCTTCTACTTGGCGATGGCGGTCCTCTTGCTGCGCAACGGCTTCCGGCAATTGCCGGGCGAATTGCTCGACGCCGCCTTGGTCGACGGCTGCGGCTATGTCCGCTACTTTCTCTATGTGACCTTGCCGCTGTCGCGGCCGATCCTCTCGACCGTCGCGATCATCGCCTTCGTCAATTCCTGGAACAATTACAT
>DATGLU010000320.1:0-5770 GCA_035294045.1 Roseiarcus sp.
TATTTCAACGTCTCGACCTTCGTGCTGCAAATCGCCTATGGCGTCATCCTGGTCGTCTCGATTTCCCTCAACGCGCTGCCCGCAGCGCTTGGCCGGCGAAAGGCGGCGCTATGATCCCGCGCCTCAGCGCCACCGGCCGGCGGGCGCTCGCCGCGCTCGTCATCGCCCTCGCCCTGCATGGGGCGGGCGCGCTGCTGATCGACGGCTATAGCAGCGAGTTCTCGATCCGCTCGATGCTCGTCCTCGCCACCCTGCTCGGCGTCGCCTCCATCGGCCAGACGCTGGTCATTCTGCTTGGCGGCATCGACCTCTCGACGCCCTTCGTCATCGGCTTCGCCAATGTCGTCGCCGCGCAGCTTTACGGCGAGGGCCATAATTTCATTCTCGTTTGCCTGATCGTCGCCGCCTTCGCGCTTGTCATCGGCGCGATCAACGGCGCCCTGTCCTCGATCTTGTCCATCCACCCGCTCATCGTCACGCTTGGCGTCGGCGCCGCCATCCAGGGCGCCGTGCTTCTCTGGACAGCCGGATTTCCGTCCGGCTCGGCGCCGCCGGCGGTCACCAATTTCGTTTCGATCGGCGGCGGTTTCGGACCTTTGCCCGTACCCGGCCTCATACCTTTCTTCGTCCTGCTCATCGCCATTGTCGCGCTCATGCTGGAGCGCACGCCCTTCGGGCGGCGCCTCTATGCGCTCGGCAGCAATCCTCAGGCGGCGCCTTACGCGCTGATCGCCCCGCCCGCCATCTGGACGGCGACCTACGCGCTCAGCGCCTTGTTCGCGGCGCTTGCCGGCGTGCTGCTGCTCGGCTTCACCGGTTCGGCGTACGGCGATGTCGGCCAGCCTTATCTCTTTCAGACGATCGCGGCGGTGGTGATCGGCGGGACGACGCTGGTCGGCGGACGCGGCGGCCTCATCGGCACCGCCGCCGGCGCGCTGGTTCTGACCGAGATCAACACGCTCCTGATTGGCCTCGGCCTCTCGCCGGCCATGGTCGAGGCGGCGCTCGGCGCGCTCATCATCGGGCTCGTGTCGATTTACGGACGCGAGCAGCACGTGCGGACGACGATTTGAGGCCATGGCGGCGCAGCGCGACGAGGTCTCGACAATGACATGGCGGAAGGGGTGAGATTCGAACTCACGGTGGGCTTTGGACCCACGACGGTTTTCAAGACCGTTGCCTTAAACCACTCGGCCACCCTTCCGCATTGTAATTATTCCGCTATTCGTCGACTGCCCGTTGAAAACGAGTGAGCGGCCGCTTTTTTGCGCCACCTTTACTTGCCGCCCGCGTCTCCGCGGACGCCAAATAGGCGAGGCAATCTCCCATACGACCAAAGCGTTGCAAAGGTCATAAATCGAACCAGGTCATAAATCGAACCATGCCGCTCTTTTAAGAAGCTCCCCGCGAAGCGATTCCGGCCCGGAGGCGCGACTCCGCCGGAACCGGGCGCGGCCACGCCAAAACACGCTATAAACTCCGACTTTGGTCAACCAAAATGGCCATTCAGGCGACGAACATTCTGACGCCGGCCGTCAAATGAGCCAACCAGAACTTGCGCATCTGGCCGGCATATCCAAGACTGCGCTCGCCAATATCGAAATAGGACGATCTGACCCGCGCGCATCGACGCTGGTCGCCGCTCAGCGCGCGCTCGAAAAGGCCGGCGTCCAATTTCACGAATGAGGCGCGGCCGGCGCGAGTTGAAGGGGACGGCAAAATGAACGCGAGCGAGCAGGCGCGCCAACGGTCGACCACTCTCGTCCTGACCTTCGTCATCGCGGTATTGGCTCTGGCGCTTGCCGGGAAGGCCGCTTGGTATTTTGGCTGGAACGACGCCGAATCCTCGATGGCTTACGATGAAAAAGGACCGACACCGCCATAGAAGGGACCGGCCCATTAGCGGAATCGTGGCGCCAGACTCCTCTAGCTTCACGACTGAGGATGCTCGATACGAGGGCGCGCCGACCGCCTGGACGCCAGCTATTGCGTCGATGGCGCGATAAAGGCAAGCCCGCCGCTAGCCGTCGTTCGCAGACAGTACGGCGTCACCGCTCCGTAGTGACGTACTCGAGGAACATCTCGCCGCCGATCGACGTTCGGACAGGTTGTTCAAGCGAACCTCCTTCCCTGGCCCCGCTGAGATGCGGGGCCCTTCTTTTATTCCAATCGGAACCATTCGCCCGATACTCTGTTCTACCGAAGCAAAGGGTTGCCCGCGAATCTGTCGGGCTCTTCCCTCTTGCCTCAACGCGCGACCGTTCTCAGAGGCGCGCCTTCAATTATTCACATTCGGCGCGAACAAGTCGTCGCCCCGCCGCGTTTTTGCGCGGCGGCCAAACCCCTCATTGGGCGCCGCCGAGCCGGTTGCCGTTTTCCTGGCGGCGTCGGCTTTCCCGGCACGCGTGGGAAGGAGAACAAGGAATGCTTGATCGTTATGGCTTCGGAATTGCCGTGGGAACTCTCTTTTTGCTCTTAGCAGGCGGAGCGCAAGCGTCGACGACCGTAAACGTCGCACTTGAAGATCCGACGACCAACTCATCGGTAAAGCATATGGAGATAAGGCCGGACCGCACCTCTGTGCCGGCCGGCCAAGTGACGTTTGACGTCAAAAACGAATCTAAGTCGCTCGTCCACGAGATGATCGTCGTCAAGTCTCAATTGCCCGCCTCAGCCCTCCCTTACGACAAAAAGAAGGATGAGGTTGAAGAAAACAAAATCCAGAGCCTCGGCGAGGTGTCAGAGTTGCAACCCGGAAAGTCCGGTACGCTTACAATCGATATGAAGCCCGGCGCCTATGCCCTTCTGTGCAACCAGCCCGGCCACATGCACAACGGAATGTGGGTGCGATTCGAGGTACGCTGAGAATCGGCACGCCGTTCGCGCCGACGCGGTCGGCTGCTCGAACGGCGCTCCCTCGGCAGCGGAGGGCCGATCACAGGCGGGCTCGTCGCTGGGAAGAACAAGGGGAGGGATTATTCCCTCCCGCGCCGCAAGACCCGGCGGGCGCGCGAAGCCAAGGACGCGCCGAAGCCGCCCGGCAATAAATCGGCTTGCCGAGCCGCCCCCTCAGGCGCGTTATATCCATCACCCGCACGTGTAACGCGCTAGCGGCGTTTCTTTCAAAAAGACGACGGCGAGGCCGTGGTCTGCGGTGAGAGAAAGTTCACCGAATCAGGGTAAACGGGATGCTACGTTTCGTCCCGTAATCGCCATGCGGGCGCGGGCTTGGCTCTCATAGGAGACGCAACCATGTCGGACTGGCAAATCAAGCGCGCAACAATCGCCGCCCTTCTCGCTCGCCTCCATGCTCTCGCCGTTTCGAGCGCCGCGGAGGATCGCGCCGAGGCTCAGGCCATTGAACGCGAAATCGCGGTTCGCCTTGAATGCGGTGACGTCTAGGCTGCCCGTCCTCATTGCGCGGCGCGGCGGCTCTCCGGCGAGCCCGATTTGTGAATTTGCACTGCAACAGAAAATGGCGGCATTTCGCCGCGTTGCAACATTTCATCCGATCATTACTTCAGGGGCAACGCCAACCCGTAACCTTCTGTCTACTCGAATGACTCTGCTTCTCGCCGCCATCGGATCCCTCGTCGCGATCGCCATCGTCGCCGTCGCCTACCGTTTCGAGCCGTGAAACTCGCGCACCGAGCGTTTCGCCGCCCCTCCTGACCAATTTCGCCGTTCGCCGTGGCGCCTCGATTGCCGCCGTTCGCGGAGGCATTCATTCCAGGGCGCTCATGTTCGATATCGGTTCAGGACCGTCCCGCGTCGGGGCTTCGGCGCGGCGGGGTTTCCAAAATTGGCCGCTGGCGATTCTGTTCGCCGGGCTCGCCCTCAACCTCGCCTGGATCGTCGGGCTGGCTTGGCTGGTCGTGAGGCTCGCTTTCCGCTTCCTGGTCGGCTGAGCGCCGGGCGCCGCGAGAGGGGCGCTCCGACCCTTCGCGTCCTCGCCGGCCGATCGAGCTTCAGCCGCTTGATCAGGGCGGCGGCGTCGACCGGCGCGCGAACCTTCGCGTCATTGTCGAAGAACACGTAGACATCCCTGCCCTGCCCGCCCGCCTTGGCCGGCGGGAGCACGCGAATGGCGTCACCCGGCTCGTCGCCTTTCGCCCAAGCCTCGATCCTGGCCGCCCATTGCGCCAGCGCTTTGGGCCCGTAGCCGCTGACATAGAGCTGCTCCGAACCGTGCAGCCGGCAATAGACGAAATCAGCGGTGGTATCCATCAGGAGCGGCCATTCGACCGTGTCGGCGCAGACCAGCGCGATTCCGTAGCGGCGCAGCAATCGGATGAAGGCCGGATCGCGAAAGCTCTCGTGCCGGATTTCGACGGCATGGCGCAGCGGCGCATGGACATCCGATTCCAGCCAATCGCGCTTGTCGAGCCGCGCGTCATGACGGCGCGCCAGCGCGCTCGCCTCGCTTGTATCGCGCGGCAGAAGAGCGAAGAAGGTCTCGAACCGCTCGGCGTCGAACTTCATGCGCGGCGGAAACTGCCAGAGGAGCGGCCCCAATTTCGGCCCGAGCCGCAACAGGCCGGAGGCGAAGAAATTGGCGAGCGGCGTCTCGACATTTTTCAGCTTCAGCATCTGCGTGATGTAGCGCGAGCCCTTGACCGCGAAGACGAAGCCGGGCGGCGTCGCTTCGCGCCAATGCGCGAAGCTGTCCGGCCGTTGCAGGCCATAGAACGTGCCGTTGATCTCGATCGCCGGAAAGCGCCGGGCGGCGTAGGCCAGTTCCTGATTATGCGGCAAGCCCTTCGGATAGAAGACGCCGCGCCAGGGCGGGTAGGTCCAGCCGGAAACGCCGATGCGGATGACGCCGCAGCCGCTCAAGCGCCGGCTATGCTGTGATAGGCCCGGACCGGCCAGGCGAACGCGTTGGGCAGTTCTTGCGCCACGCTCGCGGCAAGCTCCGATGCCGGGACGGTGCTCCATTTGGAGCGGAATGTCGGCGCCAGCGCGACCCCTACCCCGATCAGATAGATGATGACGATGAGCGCGATGAACAAACGCATGGTTTCGCCCCCAATTCTCCGAGTGATCCCAACGCGTTCCGCCCCGCAATGTTCCGCTGCGGCCCGGAAGTCCGGCGCCATGCAACTTTTCCCTTTCGCCGTCGTTAGGCTCCAAGGCGCGGCTGCTCCGCGCCCTCTCAACGCAACGCCCACGGAGGTATCGATCATGCGGTTGATGTTGATTGCAGCGGCCTCGCTCGCGCTGTCCGGCGGCGCCGCGCTCGCCGACGAAGTGACGATTCACCACGATGTCGCCCCCGCCCCCGGCGTCATCGTCGAGCATCGCGCCGCCGATGTCGACGTGCACAAGAAGAAAGTGATCACGCACGACGAGGACGGCTGCACCACGAAAACCGTCAAGAAGACGAATGAGATGGGCGACACGATGAAAAAGACCAAGTCGAATTGCTGAGCGGCTTGGGCTAGCGCCGCCAGACGAGGGCGCCGCCTCCGGCGGGGCGCCCTCGCTTTTTCGTACCGCGCCTGCGGTATGAACGGATCGCGCTTCGCGCAACGACGGCGGCTAAAAGGCGATCTTCTCGTTGTCGCCCAAAACGGGCTTCTTTCCCGCAAGGCCGGCGGCGATCATCTTGACGACGGTCGCGACGGCGCCGGCGCGTTCCCAGTATTCGGCTTTGTCCGGCGTGACGCGAAGCAGCCGGATGTTCGGATCGTCGGCGTCGCGCCAGAACGCCTTGTCGAAGGCGGACCAATGCTGCTTGATCTTGCCGCGGTCGTTGAGAATCTCGCCC
>DATGLU010000321.1:0-4234 GCA_035294045.1 Roseiarcus sp.
GAATTCCGGATGCGATTCGTAATGGGCGAGCAATTTCTCGGCATAGGCGGAGAGACGAAAAAAGTAGCTCTCCTCCTCGACCCATTCGACTGGCGCGCCGCTCGGCGCGAGCTTGCCGCCATTCGGCCCTTCGGTCAGCTCGTCGGCGGCGAAATAGGCTTCGTCCCGTACCGAATACCAGCCGGAATATTTCGAAAGGTACACGTCGTCATTCGCCTTCATGCGCTCCCAGATCGCCTGCGAGGCGCGCTTGTGGCGCTCTTGCGTGGTGCGCACGACGTCGTCGGCGACGGCGTTCAGCGCCGCGCCCATCTTGTCGAATTCGGCGGCGGTGCGGTCGGCGAGGGCCTGCGGCGTCAACCCTTCGCGCGCCGCGGTCTGCTGCATTTTGAGCCCATGCTCGTCCATGCCGGTGACGAACAGGACGTCGCGGCCGTCGAGCCGCATGAAGCGCTGCACCGCGTCCGCCGCAATCCGCTCATAGGCGTGGCCAATATGCGGCGCGCCATTGGCGTAAGGAATGGCCGTGGTGATGTAGAATCTTTCGCGCTCGCTCATCGCTCTGCCCTGCGACCGTCGAAACCTTAAAGTCGGCGCGCCGCGGCGGAAAGCTCTGCGAAGAGCGACAGGACATGCAATCTCTTGTCGAGATTATAAGTCTCGGCGTCGCGCGTTGCGGCGCGGGCCTTGTCCCACAGGTCGGCGAGGGGCGCAAGGCGGCGAGCGCCCTCGCCCGCTTTCGCCTCGGCCCGGCCGGCGAGCCAGTCGTAAAGGGCGAGATTCAAGTCCTCGAAGGCGTCGTCCGCGCCGCGCGCGCTGACCGTCTCGGCGAGCTTATGGACGGCGCGGCCGTCGGCGCTGGGCAACTCGGCGATCGCGGCCGCGATCATCGCTTCGATCTCGGCGCGTTCGGGATCGACGCGCTTTAGCGCTTCGCGCACCGAGCCGTTGGCGGCGGACGCAATTGCAGCGCGCTGCGCCTCGCCGATCGCCCTCCAAGGCGGCCCGAGCCCGCCCATGACGCGGGCGATCTCGTCGGGCGACAGCGGATCGAGCTGCAGCCGCCGGCAGCGCGAGCGGATTGTCGGCAAGGCCAGGCCGGGCCGGTGAGCGAGGATGAGGAACAACGCGTTGGCCGGCGGCTCCTCGATCATTTTCAACAGCGCGTTGGCGCCGGCGCGGTTGAGGTCCTCGATCGTGTCGACAATGCAGATCCGCCAGCCGCCCGCCCCCGCCGACTTCTGAAACAATTGCAGCGCGCGGCGGACATCCTCGACCCGGATGTCCGCATAGAACGTCTTGCGGTCGGCGTTCCACAGGCGGCGCAAGGCGGCGACGTCGGGATGGGCTTGCGCGAGAATTTGCCGCACGGCGGGCGCGGCGCCGCTGACGGAAAGATCGCTCGCGGCCTGAACGTCCGGCGCGGACGGATCGGGATGAGCCAGGATGAAGCGCGCGAAGCGCCAGGCGAGCGTCGCTTTGCCGATTCCGGCGGGGCCGCCGATCAGCCACGCATGGGCGAGCCGGCCGGCGCGGTAGGCGTCGAGCAGTTCGGCCTCGGCGGCGGCATGCCCGACAAGACTGGAGGCCTCGCGCGGATGCGGCGCGCCCTCATAGGCGTCGCTTTCCGGCGCGGAGTCGCGGGCGGTGCGGCTCAAAGCTCGGCCTCCGCCGGCCGGCGCTCTTCGAGGAGCCGCTCGCGAACCAGGCGCCATATATCCCGCGCCACCTCGTCGCTCGGCCGGTCCGCGTCGATAACGACGCAGCGCTGCGGCTCGGCCGCGGCGATGTCGAGAAACGCGCGCCGCAGCGTCTCATGGAACGCGCGCGCCTCGCCTTCGAAGCGATCCGGCTTGATCGCTTTCGCCCGGCGCTCGGCGGCGCGCTGCAGGCTCTTCTCGACCGGCATGTCGAGCACGAAGGTCAAATCCGGCCGTGTCTCGCCGATGGCGACGCGCTCCAGGCTGGCGATGAGGCTCGCATCAAGCTTGCCCGCCGCGCCCTGATAGGCCCGCGTCGAATCGGCGAAGCGGTCGCACAGCACCCACTCGCCGGCGGCGAGGGCCGGCGCGATCTGGTTATCGATATGATCGATCCGCGCGGCGGAGAAGAGGATCGCCTCGCCCGCCGGTCCGAACGGAGCCGCCGCGCCCGAGAGAATGACGCGGCGCAATTCCTCGGCGCGCGGCGACCCGCCCGGCTCGCGCGTCGTGATCGCGGCGATTCCGGCCTCGGCGAGCTTCTCGGCGAGCAGCTTGACTTGGGTCGATTTCCCGACCCCCTCCCCGCCTTCGAAGGTGATGAAGCGGCCCGTCCTGGCCATCAGTTTTTCGTAAACGGCTTGCGCAGCAATTCAAGCGCCAACTCGAATCCGGCGTCGAGCGCCCGCTGCTGCAGCGTCCCGACGCCAACCGCTTCGCCGGTCTCGAGCGGCGCGTCGAGAATTTGCGTCTGGCCGCGCCAGACTTTGAGACGGGCGACCTGCACGCCCTTTTCGATCGGCGCGACCAGCGGCCCTTGATAGACGATTTTGGCGGTCAGGCGCTCGTCCGAGCCATGCGTTAAGAACACGGTGATCGGCCGCGGCGAGATCAAAGCCACGCCCCCCTTGACGCCGCCATAGACTTCGGCCGAGCCGACCACGTCGCCGGCTTGAAACAGAGTCCGCGGATCGAAGGAGCGAAAGCCCCATTGCAGCAACTTCCGCGCCTCCTCGGCGCGCTCCTGCGCGGTTTTGAGGCCGTTGACGACGACGATCAGGCGCTGCCCATTTTGTACCGCCGAGCCGACCAGGCCGTAGCCGCTCTCCGCCGTTTCGCCGGTTTTCAAGCCGTCCGCGCCGATATCCATGTTCAGCAGAGGATTGCGGTTGAGTTGGCGCACCCGGTTCCAGGTGAACTCCTTCTCGCCGAAATAATGATAATATTCCGGGTAGTCGCGGATGAGATGGGCCGCGAGCAGCGCCAATTCATGGGCCGTGACGCGCTCATGCGGGTCGGGCTTGCCCCAGGGATTGGCGAAGCTGCAATGGGTCAGGCCGAGCTCGGCGGCGCGCTTGTTCATCATGGCGGTGAAGTTCTGCTCGGCGCCGGCGATCCCTTCGGCGAGCGTGATCGCCGCGTCGTTTCCGGATTCGACGGCGACGCCGCGAATCAGGTCCTCGACCCGCGCTTTGCTATGAACCGCGAGAAACATCGCCGAGCCATGCGACGGCGCGCCGCCGGTGCGCCAGGCGTTTTCGGACACCTCGAATTCGTCGTCGAGCTTCAGCCGCCCTTCCTTCAGCTCGCGAAAGACGAGCTCCAGCGTCATCAATTTGGACATGGAGGCGGGCGCCATCGGCGCGTCGGGATTTTTCTCGTAAAGAGCTGCGCCGCTATCGAAATCCATCAGATAGGCGAAAGGCGCGATGCTTTGGAAGCTCTGCGCCTCGGCCGCGCCGCGGCTAAGGGCGACGGCGAGGAGACAGGCGAAGAAGGCTGAAAGGATACGCCACACCGAAAACGGCGTCCTCAACGCCTCGAGCCGAAGCGACCTGCTCGCTTTCCAGCTTTTGCTATGTGGAGCGTCGGATGCGGCAATTCAACGGGCCGCGAGCGCTTCAGCGCGCCTCGCTCAGCGGCTCGAAGCGCTGCGGGCGCAGCTTCGCGAAAGGCGCGCCTTTGCGATCGAGCGCGAGCCGGACCTTGCCGGTGTCAGCGAAATAGAGCGCGTTGTCGGCGGATTGATTGTGGCTGTTCGGGCGTCGCGGCGGCAGGATGGCCGGGCCGGTAAACGCGACCGGGACGGCCGCGCCCGGAATGGTGCCAAGATCGAACGGGCGCGCCGGCGGGACCGGCAAATCGACCGGCGTCGGGCGCATCGGCTGGCTCTCCATGGCGACCATGTCGGGCGCCGGCGGGGCTTCTGGCGGCGGCCGGCGATGGACGGGCGGCGGGGCCGGCGAGAACACGCTGGCGAGCTTTTCCACCGGCGCCATCGCGGCGCCGGCGATCATGACCGGCGCGCTGCTCGGGAAGCCGTCCAGCGTCGCCGGAGCGCCGTCGGTGCGCAGGCTCGCCAGCAGCTTCTCGTCGTCGGACCCCTCGAGCGGCGCCCGGCCGACATATTCGACCTTGACCCGCGCCGTGCCTGCGCCCTTGAACTCGAGCGCTTCGGCGACGCGGGAGGAAACGTCCATGACGCGGCCGCCATGGAACGGCCCGCGATCGTTGACCCGGACGATGATCGAGCG
>DATGLU010000322.1:0-8305 GCA_035294045.1 Roseiarcus sp.
TATATGACCGGCGGCGTCGTCGTGGTGATCGGCGAGACCGGGCGCAACTTCGCCGCGGGCATGTCCGGCGGCATCGCCTATGTGCTGGACGAGGCCGGCGATTTCGCCGAGCGCTGCAATCTCTCGATGGTCGAGTTGGAGCCGGTCGCCGACGAGGAGGAGCTGATGCAGCGCCTTCATCATCATGGCGGCGATCTCGAAGGCCACGGCCGCGTCGATGTGATGGGCGATATGAGCGGCCGCGACGCCGAGCGGCTGCACCAATTGATCGTCAATCACGCGCGCTATACCGGCTCGGCGCGGGCGCGGCGCATCCTGGAGAGTTGGGACGCCTATCTGCCGAAATTCCGCAAAGTGATGCCGGTCGAATATCGGCGCGCCTTGGCGGAGCTTGCGGCGCAGCGCGGCCGCGAGCAATTCCTCGCCGCCGGCGAATAGCAATGACGCTGATGAGACGTTTGGATTCGAGGCAGGGCGGGCGACAGCAATGGGCAAGGTGACGGGTTTTCTCGAAATCGACCGCGCGGATCGGCGCTACGCGCCGGCTTCCGACCGCATCCGCCACTATCGCGAATTCGTCATCCCGCTGTCGGAGGAGAGCAATCGCAACCAGGCGGCGCGCTGCATGAATTGCGGCATCCCCTATTGCCACAATGGCTGTCCGGTCAACAATCAGATCCCGGACTGGAACGACCTCGTCTATCGCGGCGATTGGGCGGAGGCGGCGCGCAACCTTCATACGACGAACAATTTCCCGGAGATCACCGGCCGCATTTGCCCGGCGCCCTGCGAAGCCTCCTGCACGCTGAACCTCGAAGATACGCCGGTGACGATCAAGACGATCGAATGCGCGATCGCCGACCGCGCTTTCGCCGAGGGCTGGATCAAGCCGGAGCCGCCGACGGCCAAGAGCGGCAAGAAAATCGCGGTGGTCGGCTCGGGGCCGGCCGGGCTCGCCTGCGCCCAGCAGCTCGCACGCGCCGGACACGAGGTCCATGTCTATGAGAAGAACGCCAAGCCCGGCGGCCTGCTGCGCTACGGCATTCCGGACTTCAAGCTCGAAAAGCGCCATGTCGAGCGCCGCGTTCAGCAAATGAAGGCCGAGGGCGTGACCTTTCATTGCAACACGATGATCGGCCGCGACCTCGCCGCCAAGGACCTGGTGGACAGGTACGACGCCGTGGCGCTGGCCGGCGGCGCCGAGGCGCCGCGCGATCTGAAAGCGCCGGGCCGCGAGCTTGCCGGCGTGCATTTCGCCATGGATTTCCTGCCGCAGCAGAATCGCCGCGTCTCCGGCGAGCCGCTCGGCACCAACGAGCCGATCACCGCCGGCGGCAAGCATGTCGTCGTGATCGGCGGCGGCGATACAGGCTCCGACTGTATCGGCACGTCGATCCGGCAGGGCGCGGTCAAGGTGACGCAGCTCGAAATCTTGGCGAAGCCGCCGGACAAGGAGGACAAGCTCCTAACCTGGCCGGACTGGCCCTTGAAGCTGCGCACCTCGTCAAGTCACGAAGAGGGCGCCGAGCGCGACTTCGCCGTGATGACCAGCGCGATCGAAGGCGAGAACGGCGTGGTGACCGGACTGCGCTGCGTGCGCGTCGACGGCAAGATGCAGCCGATCGCCGGAACGGAGTTCCTGCTGAAGGCCGATCTCGTCCTGTTGGCGATGGGTTTCGTCTCGCCGGTGCGCGACGGGCTGCTCGCCGATCTCGGCGTCGCTCTCGACAATCGCGGCAATGTACAAGCGAGCACGAAGAACTACGAAACCAGCGTCAACAAGGTGTTCGCCTGCGGCGATATGCGGCGAGGCCAATCGCTGGTCGTCTGGGCGATCCGCGAAGGCCGCCAATGCGCCCAGGCGATCGACAAGGCGCTGATGGGAACGAGCGTACTGCCGCGATAGGCGCGTCCCTTCTCCCCGTTTCGCGGGGAGAAGGGGGTGCGACCTCCCCAAGAGAAGGGATAATCACGCCGTGATACGCTCGTCGGCGGCGGTGGGCTCGCGCAGCACGTAGCCGCGGCCCCAGACGGTCTCGATATAGTTGCGGCCTTGCGAGGCCATAGCGAGCTTCTTGCGCAGCTTGCAGATGAAGACGTCGATGATCTTCAGCTCGGGCTCGTCCATGCCGCCATAGAGATGGTTGAGGAACATCTCCTTGGTGAGCGTCGTCCCTTTGCGCAGGGAGAGCAATTCGAGCATCTGATATTCTTTGCCGGTCAGATGAACGCGGGCGCCGTCGACCTCTACCGTCTTCTGGTCGAGATTGACGACCAGGTCGCCGGTAACGATGACCGATTGCGCGTGACCCTTGGAGCGCCGGACGATCGCGTGGATGCGGGCGACAAGCTCGTCCTTGTGGAAAGGCTTGGTCAGATAGTCGTCGGCGCCATGGCCGAGCCCCCTCACCTTCTCCTCGATTCCGGCCATGCCGGAGAGGATCAGGATCGGCGTCTTCACCTTGGTCAAGCGCAAGGTGCGCAGCACCTCATAGCCCGACATGTCGGGCAGATTGAGGTCGAGAAGTATGATGTCGTAGTCGTAGAGCTTGCCGAGATCGATGCCCTCTTCGCCGAGATCCGTCACATAGACGTTGAAATTCTCGGACTTGAGCATCAGCTCGATGCTTTGCGCGGTGGCGCTGTCATCCTCGATGAGTAGAACGCGCATGTCAGGTCCCCAGCCTGGCCTCCGGTTCGAGACCAAAGGCGTTGTTCGCCGCGAGCGCGCCGCAAGAAAAGCTGGCGCTCAACCGGGAGCGATACCGGTCGATTAAAACGCTAAGGTGACCTCGAATGGTTAACAAATTCTGATTCTCCGCTGCAAGCTTGGGAGTCAAAAAAACCGACTACCGCCTGCAATATCTTGAATTTGCTGAACGAGTCGCCAAACTTAAAGTTAAACTTTCACATTAAGTTTATCTGCCAACCGATTCAGCAGACTCGTCAAGAATCAAGGAGCGGCCAATCCGGGACGCCAGCCGGCCGACCTCGATCCCGGAGGGGATTGTTAACGATCCGAGTAAACGAACCCCTAACGCGAAGGCTGAAAGGCCGCCGATCGTCTCTCTTCCGCGATGAAAACGCGAATCACGGCCGCGCCGTAAAGAAAGGAGCAACCTTCGTAAGGCATCGTCCTCATCGTCTCGCGGAACAAAGAAGCCGGCCGCCTTGAGGGTCGGCCCGTAAAACAGCGTCGTTGGAGTTGGTTCTGATGAAGTCGCGAGACACGCTCATTCGCTTGAAGCGCTTCCAGGTGGAAGAGAAGCGCCGCCGCGTGCGACAGATCGAGATGATGATGGCCGAGTTCGCGCGCATGACGGGCGATCTCGATCGCGAGATCGCCATCGAGGAAAAGCGCGCCGGCATTTCCGATCCCAACCATTTCGCCTATCCGACCTATGCGCGCGCCGCTATGGCGCGGCGCGACAACCTCAAGAGCTCGGTCGCCGAGCTCGCCGGCCAGATCGAGGAAGCCAAGGCCGCGCTGGACGACGCGCAGGCCGAGCTGCTGAAGTTCGAGACGCTGGAAGGCCGCGAGAAGGCGGCTGAGCGGCCGGCGGCGGAGGTGGCGATTAGGGCTTGAAAACTCAGTTCAGCTTTCGTTGGGATGTATTGGCGCTTGCCCAGGCCTTTAAAGTCGAAGCGTCAGATATTGAAGAGTGTCTGACAGATGGCCGACGAGCGTCATTCTTTATCGAACGTCGCCTCAAATGGGAGCATCACGGATGGACGCTAGCAAAATCTGAAGGCGCCGGATACGACCTCCTTGACCCGGACGGCGGACTTTGGGAGGTGAGATCAATAACGGCCGGTGGCGTCTACTTCAATCCCTCTAATCAAGTGGGATCTGGTCGCCGGTTCAGTGAACTTGGCTTTCAAGAAAAGCTTGGCCTCATTAAAGGGTTTATCCTCGCGGATATCGTAGATTTTCCCGAGGTTAGGATTTTCGTCGTACCTGCCTTACTCGTACGCGAGTGGCATGCGAAGCGTCGCCTTGGCGTTAACGCTAGAGTTTCTCGCGCGACTTTTTACGCGCGTTTTACGTCCGAATTGCCCGTCTGAGTATTACGACGCGATTTGTATTGGTCCCTTTTGCGTTATTGTCCACGCCCCAGCAATTCGCGGTCTTCGTAAACTCCTGGACGTTGACCAGTACGCAGAGAATTTCGAACGGTAAGCCCGCTATCGCTTGAAACACAAGTCGCTCCAACTCGATGCTACCATTGCGCACTTCGCCGACCTCAAAAGCGATATGTCCGCCAGCCCGCACCACGCGGGCTAATTCTACGAAGACATCGCGAATGAATAAGGTCCAGTCGCGAGGGTCCCTGTGCATCGAAATCGAAATTTCGTCGGCGTCCACACCTACGAACCAGCAACGGAGCCAATTGTCGGCCGCGTATTGAACAATGTCGAGGAATGGTGGAGACGTTACGACAAGATCTACGGTTCCAGACCCAATTTCAGGGGTATCGGCCGCTGTCCCAGTAAATAAGGCATGATCTAATGCCGGTATCTCGCGCGGCTCACTGAGCAAGGACCGAGATTTCTTGAGAATGATTGACGGAACATCGCGCTTCGGCGGCGTTTGAGCGCGTTTCGCATTAATCTTCTGTTGAGCTTCAATAGAGACAGCCTGGTTCGGCGGCATTGTATAAACTGAAAAAAAGCCAGGGGAGTGGCCTGTCAGCCTGTTGACTGCGACCATCCGAATCCATTCGTCGATGATGTCCAGACTACCACTCGCTTGCCGAGTCGTCAGATAGCGCCTCAACGCTTGAATTTGTGCGAGCGTTTCGCGGTGGAAGAATACAAGGAGTTTGTCATCGAGCGGTTTAGGGAACGCCCAGTCAATGTGAGCGAGGCGTTGGGCGACCAAATCCAGGCGTGGCGGGCTCAACCGTGGTCTGGTTAAAATCGCGCTCAAGGGATTGGCGTCATTCCCCAGGGCTACTCTTCCCATCAGCGCCGCTTGGACTGGCGTAGTGCCGCGGCCCATGAAGGGGTCGTAAACCACGTCGCCTGACCTGGTCAGGCGGGAGATGAAGAATTCGGGAAGCTGCGGCTTAAAGCAAGCGCGATAAGAGATTTCGTGCAGCCGGTTAGCTTGCCGCTGTTTTGCCGTCCAAAATTCGTTGAAAAAAAAATCAATCCCGTCCCGCTTTTCGACTGTCGTCTGTTTCTCTTCGAACCTAAACGCTTTTAATTCCTCACAAATTGCCGTCGGTATCAGTTCCGATGCGGCAAACAGATCGATCTGCTGAGAGAACATCCCTTACCTCGGCCCCCATTTGGTCTCGCAATGCCCGAGCCGGCCAGGCGAATTATCGAGCGATTCGCAACCATTAGCCAATTTTCGGTTGGCCGAACACGCCAACCTACGGAAATTAACATCATCCCGGGAATAAACGCCCCCTCCCCCGAGTCTCCCTTTCGACCGGCGCAGCCGGCGAAGGAGAGCCACAATGAGCAAAGACGAGGATAAGGGAATCGACCGGCGCCACGCGCTCGAATGCATGATCTGGGCCGGAACCGGCGTCTTGTGGACCGTCGCGGGCGGCGTGCCGAAATCGGCCCTGCTCGGAACGGCGCAAGCCGCGGAAGGAGGGTTCTCCTTCCTGCAAATCTCCGACAGCCATGTCGGCTTCGACAAGCCGGCCAATCCCGACGCGCTCGGCACGCTCAATGAGGCGATCGACAAGATCATCGCCATGCCGGGCAAGCCCGCCTTCATGATCCATACCGGCGATATTTCGCATCTCTCCAAGGCCAAGCAATTCGACGACGCCGACCAGACGATCGGCCGCGCCAAGCTTGACGTTCATTACGTCCCCGGCGAGCACGACCTGATCGACGAGGATAACGGCAAGGCCTATCTCGAACGCTATGGCAAGAACACCAAGGGTGCCGGGTGGTACTCGTTCGACCAGCAGGGCGTGCATTTCATCGGCCTCGTCAACGTCGTCAACCTGAAGGCCGGCGGCATGGGCAATCTCGGGGCCGAGCAGCTCGCCTGGCTCGCCGACGACCTCAAGGACAAGAGCGCGTCGACGCCGATCGTCCTCTTCGCCCATATCCCGCTCTGGACCGTCGCGCCGGAATGGGGCTGGGGGACCGATGATTCCGCGCAAGCGCTGGCGCTGTTGAAGCGCTTCGGCTCGGTCACCGTGCTCAACGGCCACATTCATCAGTTGATGCAGAAGGTCGAAGGTCAGGTGAGCTTTTATACGGCGCGCTCGACCGCCTTCCCGCAGCCCGCGCCCGGCGCGGCGCCGTCGCCCGGTCCGATGAAAGTGCCGGCCGGCGACTTGCGCAAATATCTCGGCGTGCGCTCGGTCGCCTATCATCAGGGCGCCACGCCCCTCGCCGTGACCGATACGGCGCTGGCTTAGGAGGACCCCTTGAAAACGCTTTCCAGGCCCTCCGCGCTGCAGCGCTCGATCAGAGCGGCGGCGCTCGTCTCGGCGCTGTTCGTTCCCGCCCTGGCTTTGGCGCTCGGCGAGGAGAACAAGGTCGTGATCGACAATTTCGCGTTCACGCCGAATGTCCTCACGGTCAAGCCAGGTACGACGGTGACTTTCGAGAACCACGATGATATACCCCATTCCATCGTGGATACGGCGGGCAAGTTCCACTCGAAGGCGCTCGACACGGATGATACGTTCAAAATCACGTTCGACCAGCCCGGCGAATATAACTACTATTGCGGGCTCCACTCGCATATGAGAGGCAAAGTCATCGTCGCGCCGTGAGCGAAAAGGGGCAGGTGACCAGCGAGCGAGCGAGGAAGCGTTTCGCCGAGATGGCGCTGCCCCATCTCGACGACGCCTATTGCCTGGCGCGCTGGCTCGCCGGCAATCGCGCCGACGCCGAAGACGTGGTGCAGGAAGCCTGTCTCAAGGCGTTGGCCGCGATGGATACGGCGGTCGTCGAGCAGCCGCGCGCCTGGCTGCTCGCCATCGTCCGCAACACCGCTTTCACCTGGCTGCGGAAGAATCGGCCCAAAACCGTGCTGCTGACCGACGATACGGCGTTGATCGAAAGCGCGGCCGCGAAGACCGCGGACGCCGCCGCGCCCAATCCCGAGGAGGCGTTGATCGCCGCGGCCGACGAAGCCGCGCTGACGGCGGCGATCGAAAACCTGCCGCATCTCTTCAGAGAAGTCGTCGTCATGCGCGACATCAACGGCTTGAGCTACCGCGAGATCGCCGCGGCGACCGGCGCGCCGGTCGGCACGGTGATGTCGCGCCTGGCGCGCGGCCGGGCGGCGCTGATCGAAACGCTCGGGGGTAGGCCATGACCGCCGAGACGAACGATCGCCTCCTCCTCAACGCCGCGCTCGACGGCGAGCTCGACGCCGCCGGCATGCTCGACTTCGAGGCCAGGCTCGCCGCCGAGCCGGCGCTGGCGGCCGAGTATCGCCGCCTCTCCGCCTTGCGCCAGGCGATGAAAGCGCGCCTGCCGCGGGAAAGCGCGCCGGAGGCGCTTCGCGCTCGCATCGCGGCAATGGCCCGGGCCCCGACGCCAGCGCCGCAGGCGGCGCGCCGGGCGCGCTTTTCCGCGGCGTCTTATCGCGCGCTCGCCGCCTCGCTGATGCTCGGCGTCCTGCTCGGCGCCGGCGGCTATGGGCTTATCGCGCCGCCGCCGAGCAGCGACATCGATCGCGCCATCGTCGCCGGCTTCATCCGCGGCCGCCTGTCCGGCCAGCCGGTCGACATCGCGACCTCCGACCGCCACACGGTGAAGCCGTGGTTCTCCGGCAAGGTCGCCGGCGCGACGACCGTCGTCGACTTGAAGGCGGACGGCTTCCCGCTGGTCGGCGGCCGCCTCGACGTGATCAAGGGCGAGCCGGTGGCGACGCTCATCTACCAGCGGCGCGAACATCAGATCGCGGTCAGCGAATTGCCGGGCGCGGCTCAGCCGAGCGGCCCGGCGCTGGAGACGCGCGACGGCTATTCGCTGGTCAAATGGAGCGACACGAGCCGGCGCTATGTCGCGATTTCCGACATCCCGCCGGCCGAGCTCGAAGCCTTCAGCGCCGCCTTCCGCAACGCCGTCGCCGCCGAGCGCGAAGAGCCGGCGAAGAAGTAGGTACAGGCGCCGTGTCATTCCCGCGAAAGCGGGAATCCAGAGAGCCGCCGCGCCTTGGAGTATAGACCGTAACTGGATTCCCGCTTACGCGGGAATGACAGATCACGCTTTCACCTGGAACCGCTCGAAGCGATGCAGCTCGCTCTCGATCAGCGCCTTGTGCGCCTTCGCCGAGCCGGCGCCGGTCCAGGTCCATTTTTGAATCAGCAAG
>DATGLU010000323.1:0-6777 GCA_035294045.1 Roseiarcus sp.
GCCGTCCCGCCAGAGCTGCGCGGTGACGGTCGATTCATAGGCCGGCTTGAACCTGTCGAGGATGTGACTGCACGCCTGGGTATGAACCCCCTCCGTCGCGTAGAGGTCCTTGACCCCGATCGGCAGGCCTTCGAGCGGACCGCCCTCCCCTTTGGCAAGGCGCGCATCGCTCGCCGACGCCATCGCCAGGGCCTTGTCCGGCGTCTCGGCGATATAGGCGTTGAGCGCGCGGCCGCGTTCCATCGCGGCGAGATGCGCCTCGGTCAGTTCGCGGCTGGAGACTTTCCGCGCCTTCAAGGCGTCGCGCGCTTCGGCAAGCGTGAGATGGGTCAGATCGGTCAAAGGATTATCCGTCGAGAAGCGGCGTCGCGCCGCCTAAAAGATCATTCGATGACTTTGGGCACGAGGAAGAAGTCGTCCTCGGCAAGCGGCGCATTGGCGAGAACCTTCCGCTCGATGCCGCCGTCGGTGACGACGTCCGCGCGCATCGGCAGCTTCATCGGAATGACCGAGGTCATCGGCTCGACGCCCGCGACATCGACCGCGCTCAGCTCTTCGACGAAGGCGAGGATCGCATTGATCTCGCCTTGCAGATGCGGCAGCTCCTCGTCCCTGACGGCGATGCGCGCCAGGCGCGCGATGCGGCGGACTGTGGCCTGATCGACCGACATAGGAGCTCCGGGGAAATGCGCGGGCGCGCTCGGCGCCCCTATAGCACCCGCCGCTTTCGCGTTGCAACGCGGGTGGCGCGGCGGCGGCCGGCATGATACCGCCCATCATGTCCTCGCGGCTCGTCACGCTCGAAACGCTCGCCGGCCTGCTGCCGCGGCAAGCGCGCCTCCTCGGCCTCGATCTCGGGACCAAGACGATCGGCCTGGCCCTCTCCGATGTCGAGCGCCGCATCGCCACGCCGCTGACCACGATCGCCCGGACCAAATTCTCCAAGGACGCGGAAAGGCTCACCGCCGAGATCGCCCGCTTCGACGCCTTCGCACTGATCGTCGGCCTGCCGCTCAACATGGACGGAAGCGAAGGGCCGCGCGCCCAGGCGACGCGCGCTTTCTTGCGCAATCTCGCCCCCGTCTGCGACCGGCCCGCGGCGCTTTGGGACGAGCGCCTGTCGACCGCCGCCGTCAACCGCTCCCTGATCGCCCAGGACGTTTCGCGCGCCAAGCGCGCCGCAATCGTCGACCGGATGGCGGCGGCCTACATCCTGCAAGGGGCGCTCGACCGCCTGGCCGATCTCGCCAATGCCGGGGCGCCGCCCGGCGAGAACGGAGAAAATCACGCGAAGAGGGCCGCTCGCGAGTAGACACACGCGAAGCGTGTGTTATGGTTTAACCATCAACTGATCCAGTCGCGGGAGAGGCTGCTCGCGCTGGATCTCCCGAGTCTGGCGATGCACATGCGGGCGCAGGCGCCACGGCGCAGCGAGGAGCGGCGACAGATCGCGTGCGGCGACTCTTCTCCCGAAGGAGAAAGCGCCGGCGAGATTGCGCGCTATATCGCCGACATCACGGCGCAATTGGAGTCCATGGCCGTTTCCGGCAAGCTCGACTTTTTGGCCTATCTCCTCGGCATGGCGCGCGCCGAAAGCCAGACCATCGCCGGCGGCGAAAAGGGCTAGAGCCGATCAGCGCAAAGCGTCGATCAGGGCGACGCGGTCGCCGCCGGAATATTCGAGCCGGCCGGCAAGCTCCAATTCCAGCAAGACGATGCGCACGTCCCGGATCGAGGCCTCGGCGGCGCGCGCCAGAGCGTCGATCTCAATCGGCGCCGGTCCAAGCAAAGCGATAATGCGCGCGCGCGTCGCCTCGTCGCTGGATCTGGGCTCGTTATGTCCGTTCAGTCCGTCGGGCGGCGCGTCGGCGACAAAAGCCGGCTCGATCCACAACGACTCGTGCGCCTCCTCGCGCATCGCCTTCGGCTTGCGCCCTTCGCGCATCGGCTCAAGATCGGCGATCACGTCTTCCGCTTTGGTGCAAATCGTCGCGCCATTGCGGATGAGGTCGTTCGTTCCCTCGGCCCGCGGATCGAGCGGCGAGCCGGGCGCGGCGAAGACCAGCCTGCCCTGCTCGGCGGCGAAGCGCGCGGTGATCAGCGAGCCCGATCCGCGCGCCGCCTCGACGACAACCACGCCGAACGCCAGGCCCGACACGATCCGGTTGCGGCGCGGAAAGTCGCGGCCGCGCGGCTCCCATTCGATCGGCATTTCCGAAATGACCGCGCCCGCGGCGGCGATCTTCTCCATCAGCGGGACGGCTTCCGGCGGATAGGGCTTGGCGAGGCCGCCGGCCAGCACGGCGATCGCGCCGGTCTCGAGCGAGGCGATGTGCGCGCGCTGATCGATCCCGCGGGCCAGGCCGGACGCGACGACATAGCCGGCCGCGCCGATGCCGCGCGTCAGGCGCTCGGCGAAGGCGAGGCCTGCGGCGGAGGCGTTGCGCGAGCCGACAATGGCGACGATCGGCCGTTGCAGCGTCTCGGCGCCGCCGCGTACGGAGATGATCGGCGGCGCGGAATCGATCTGCCGCAGGAGCGGCGGATAGTCCGCCTCGCCGAGCGCGACGAAGCGCGCGCCGATCCGCCGCGCCGCCTCCAGTTCCTGCTCGATCTCCTTGACGCTGGCGACGCGCATCGAGCGCGCGCCGCCGCGGCGGGCGAGATCCGGCAAGGCGCGCAGCGCGGCCGCCGCGCCGCCATAAGAATTGAGCAGCGAGCGAAATGTGCGCGGCCCGACATTTTCGCTCCGGATCAGCCGCAGCCAGTCGAAACGCTGCGCGTCGCTCAGGCGGATCGGAATCGGCTCGGCCGCCACGGCTCAGCCCTTCCGCCCGATCTTGGTTTCGGCGCCTTTGAGCAGCCGGTCGATATTGGCGCGGTGCTTGATCCAGAGGAGGACGGCGAGCGCGGCGAAGATTGCCGCCGCCGGCGCCATGCCCAAGGCGGCGTAAAGCGCGATCGGCGCGGCGACGCTCGCCGCCAGCGCCGCCGCCGACGAATAGCGCGTCGCAAAGGCGACGATGAGCCAGACGGCGGCGAAGACGAGCGCCGCCGGCCAGGCGATTCCGATCAAGCAGCCGAGAAAGGTCGCGACGCCCTTGCCGCCTTTGAAGCCGAGCCAGATCGGAAAGACATGGCCAAGAAACGCTCCGATGGCGGCGGCGAGCGCGGCGTCGCGGCCGAGCGCGTAGGACGCGACAAGAACCGCGAACGTCCCTTTCAGCGCGTCAAGAACCAAGGTCGCCGCGGCGAGATCGCGGCGGCCGGTGCGCAGCACATTGGTCGCGCCGATATTGCCCGAGCCGATGGCGCGCACGTCGCCGGCGCCGGCCCAGCGCGTCAGCAACAGGCCGAAGGGTATCGAGCCGCAGACATAGCCGAGAACAAGCGCCGCGAGATCGCTTGGCCAAGCTTGAAATGACACGCGCCGCCCCGCCCCATCCCGTCATTGCGAGGAGCGAAGCGACGAAGCAATCCGCTGGATTGCTTCGCTTCGCTCGCGACGACGGCCATTCCGCCAAAGCCTATTCGTGCGCGATCTTTCCGGCAACCAGAGTCAGCTTGACGCGGCCTTCCAGGCGCGCCTCGTCGAACGGCGTATTGCGGCAATGCGAGCGCAAGGAGGCCGGATCGAGCACGTAAGGCTCGTCCGGATCGAAGCGGATCAGGTCAGCCGGCGCGCCGACCTTCAGGCGCCCGCCGGGCAGGCCGAGGATCTGGGCCGGGCGCGTCGACATTGCGTAAAGCAGGCGCGGCAAGGCGATCGCGCCCGCCGAGACCAGGCGCAAGCCGGCCGACAGCATGGTCTCGACGCCGACCGCGCCGGCTTCCGCCTCGCCGAACGGCAAGCGCTTCACCTCGACATCCTGCGGATCGTGGTCGGAGACGATCACGTCGATGACGCCCTCCACCAGCGCGTCGACCAAAGCGCGGCGCTCGTCCTCGCTCCGCAAAGGCGGGGCCAGCTTCAAAAATGTGCGGTAGTCGCCGATATCGATCTCGTTGAGCGTCAGGTGATTGATCGACACGCCGCAGGTCGCGCCGAGCCCAGCCTGCTTGGCGCGACGCATCGCCTCGACCGACAGGCTGTTGCTGACGAAGACGGCGTGGTAGCGCGCTTGGGTCAGCGCGGCGAGGCGCAAATCGCGATCGAGCACGATCGTCTCGGCCTCGCGCGGCGCGCCGGGCAGGCCAAGCCGGCTCGCCTGCTCGCCTTCCGTCATCACGCCGCCGCCGACGAGATCGCAATCCTCGCAATAATTCATGATCAGCGCGCCGAAATCGCGCGCATAGGTCAAGGCGCGGCGCATCACCTGGGCGTTGGCCACCGAGCGCCGTCCGTCGGTGAAAGCGACCGCGCCGGCCTCGCCGAGCAGGCCGATCTCGGCGATCTCCGCCCCGCGCAGGCCCTTGGTGATCGCCGCGGAGGGCAGCACGCGGACTTTCGCCGTATCGCGCGCCCGGCGGAGGATGAAGTCGACGACGGCCGGATCGTCGACTGGCGGATTGGCGTCCGGCCGCGCAACGATCGTCGTCACGCCGCCGGCCGCCGCGGCGGCGCTCGCCGTCGCAATCGTTTCGCGATGCTCCGCGCCCGGTTCGCCGACAAAGGCGCGCATGTCGATGAGGCCCGGCGCGACAATGTCGCCGGCGCAATCAATGACGCGCGCTTCGGCGGGCGCGCTGTCGCGCCGCAGGTCCGGCCCCAAGCCGGCGATCACGCCGAAAGCCGCCAGAACGCCGCCTCGCGTCTCCTGCCCGGATTCCGGATCGACAAGACGGGCGTTGACGAGGGCGATGGGGCGGCTGTCGGCCATGAGGGCGCCATAGCGCAATGGCTCGGCAGTCGGCAATCGGCAGTCGGCGGTCGGCGACAGAATTGTTTGGGTCCAACTGCCGATTGCCGACTGCCGACTGCCGCCCTTTCAGCTATATAGCGGCATGCCCAACGCTCTCCTCGACCGCGCCGCCCGCGAGCTCGCCGCCATTCGCGAAGCCGGGCTGATGAAGCGCGAGCGCGCCATCGCCTCGCCGCAAGGCGGCTCGGTCCTCATCGCGGAGGACTCGGCCAAAACCGAGCTGCTCAATCTCTGCGCCAACAACTATCTCGGCCTGGCCGATCATCCGTGCCTGATCGCGGCGGCCAAGGCGGCGCTCGATAGTCACGGCTTCGGCATGGCCTCGGTGCGCTTCATCTGCGGCACCCAGGACCTGCATCTATCGCTCGAAAAGAAGCTCGCCGCTTTCCTCAAGACCCAGGACGCGATCCTGTTCTCCTCCTGCTTCGACGCCAATGGCGGGATTTTCGAAGCCCTGCTCGGCGAGGACGATGCGATCATTTCCGACGCGCTCAATCACGCCTCGATCATCGACGGAATCCGTCTCTGCAAGGCCAAGCGCTTGCGCTACGCCAACAATAATATGGAGGAGCTCGAAGCGCGGCTGAAAGAGGCGGCCGGCGCGAAGGCGCGGCTCATCGTCACCGACGGCGTCTTCTCGATGGACGGGATCATCGCCGACCTCAAAGGCATCTGCGCCCTCGCCGAAAAATACGACGCGTTGGTCATGGTCGACGACAGCCACGCGGTCGGCTTTATCGGCGAGCGCGGCGCCGGAACGCCCGAGCATTGCGGCGTCGAGGGCCGCGTGCAGCTTTTGAGCGGCACGTTCGGCAAGGCGCTCGGCGGCGCTTCGGGCGGCTATATCGCCGGGCCGCGCGCGCTGGTCGATCTTTTGCGCCAGCGGGCGCGGCCTTATCTCTTCTCCAATGCGCTCGCCCCGTCGATCGCGGCGGCGACGATCGAGGCGCTCGACCTCATCGCCGAATCCGGCGATCTACGCCGCGCCCTGCGCCGCAACGCCGATTATTTCCGCGCCGGCCTGACCAAGGCGGGCTACGCGCTCGTTCCCGGCGAGCATCCGATCATCCCGGTGATGATCGGCGACGCCGCCGCGGCGGGGCGGCTCGCCGCCGATTTGCAGCGCCGCGGAATCTATGTCACCGCCTTTTCCTATCCGGTCGTGCCGCATGGCAAGGCGCGGATCAGGACCCAGATGAACGCCGCCCACTCGCTCGCCGATCTCGACCGCGCCGTCGCCGCCTTCGCCGAGGCGGGCAAGGCGCTGGGGCTTATACGGTGACGCCGTCATTGCGAGCGAAGCGAAGCAATCCAGGAACCGCGGCGGCTCCTGGATTGCTTCGTCGCTGCGCTCCTCGCAATGACGGCCAATTTGCGAGGACCCTGCGCCGATGAAATCCCTCGTCAAGGCGAAGCCGGAAAAGGGCCTCTGGCTCGAGGACACGCCCAGGCCCGAACTCGGGCCGAACGACGTCTTGATCGAGGTCAGGAACGCCGCCATCTGCGGCACCGATCTCCATATCTATAATTGGGACAAATGGGCGGCGCGGACTATTCCCGTGCCGATGGTCGTCGGCCACGAATATGTGGGGATCGTCGCGGAGGTCGGCCGCGACGTGCGCCATCCGGAAGTCGGCCAGCGCGTCTCCGGCGAGGGCCATATCGTCTGCGGCGAGTGCCGCAATTGCCGCGCCGGCCGCTGGCATCTCTGCCGCAACACGCTCGGCGTCGGCGTCAACCGGCCGGGCGCCTTCGCCGACTATGTCGCCATTCCGGCGGCCAACGCCTATCCGATCCCAGATTCGATCCCGAACGAAGTCGCCGCCATTCTCGATCCCCTCGGCAACGCCGTCCATACCGCCCTCACCTACGATCTCGTCGGCGAGGACGTGCTGATCACCGGCGCCGGGCCGAT
>DATGLU010000324.1:0-8910 GCA_035294045.1 Roseiarcus sp.
CGCCGCCTTGCCGTCGGCATGCTCCATCTCGGCGTCGATTTCCGCGCCGAGCAGCACGACCAGCGCGCTGAGCCAGAACCATAGGAGCAGCACGACCGGCGCCGCCAGCGAGCCGTAAGTCTTGTCATAGGAGCCGAAGCGCGACACGTAGACCGAGAACAGGCCCGAGCCGATCAGCCAGAGAATGGTCGCGATCGCCGAGCCAAGCGTGATCCAACGCCATTTCGCGCGCTCGCGGTACGGACCGAACCGATAGAGCACAGCCAAGGCGAAGCAGACCAAAATCGCCAGGAGCGGCCAGCGGCCGAGGCCGAGCGCCGCTTTGACCGCCGCACTGAGCGGCATGATGTCGATAATCACCGGCAGAAGCGCGATCGCGGCGAGCGCGACGCCGGCAAAGACGATCCCGCCCAAAGTGAGCGCCAGGCCGGTCGCCTGCTGGACGAGGATGCTGCGCTTCTCGATCGTCTCATTGGCGATGTTGAGGCCGCTCATCAGAGCGGTCATGCCGGCCTTGGCGCTCCACAAAGCCACCGCGACCGAAACCAGCAGCGCCACGCTCAAAGTGGAGTTGCTCTTGCTGACGAAGCTCTGCAACGCATCGGTCAGCAGCTTGAGCGAGGCCGCCGGCAACAGGCTGGAAAGGCCGGCGATCTGGTTCTCGACGGCGCTCGGATTGGCGAAGAGGCCGTAGATCGAAACGAATGCCGCGATGGCGGGAAAAATCGCGGTCATCGCATAGAAGGCGATGCCCGCCGCGACCAGCATCAGGCTGTCGCGGCTGATCCGCATGACGACATTGGTCGCGATTTGCAGCAGCGTCTCGGAGCGGACATTGTCGGATTGCGGGACGGCGCCGCGAGGCTTCGATTCGGCCCGGCCCGGCTTCGAACGCCTCCGGCGTACTACTCCGAGAATCGTCATGATCGCCCCGCGAGGCTTTACGTCCAGGCGCTGAGCAACGGCCCCTCGGCGCCATAGACCGGGTCCATGAGCGGGCGCGGCGTCGCCGGAATCGTCGCGAGCGCGCGCTGACGGTCGTGAGGCTTCGCGCATTCGTCATATTGGCCGGCCGGCGGGTAGGCGCCGACGACCAGGAAGTCCTTGCTCGCCGCGACCCGCCGATGGCCGACGCCCGCCGGCAATATGGCGACGTCGCCGGCTTTCAGCGGGAGAATTCGCCCGCTCGCGCCGCCGAACTCGACCTCGGCGGCGCCGCGCGCCACGCCCAGCGCTTCGTGAATCTGCGAGTGGTAATGCGCGTAATCATAGATTCCGTCGCGCCACATGCCGCCCCATCCGTTCTTGTGGAAGAGATCCTCCAGCACGGCGGCGGGATCGAGCTTGTCGGGAAACCTGACCGCGGCGCGATAGACGATCAGCGGCCAGGACGAATGGTTCGGAATGGTCCCGTCATCGGCGAAGCGGAACGTCTCGGCGCTCCGCGGCTGAACCAGCGCCGAGGCGTCGCCTTCCGGCCGGCCCCAGCCGGTCAGCGCCTCCACAGCGCGCTTTGCGTCCTCCAGGCTGGGCATTCGATCCGATCCCGGATTCACGGCGCCGACCGCATTTTGTCGCGCAGCGTTTCGGCCGCGCTGCCGGCGACCCCGCTCATCTTCGTCGCCGTCTCTTCGACCTTGGCCTTGAGCGCGTCGGGGGTCAGATTTTGCGCGCGGGCTTCCTCGGTCGCTTTCGTCGCCGCAGCGGAGGCGGCGTTGGCGGCGCGGTCAATCTGCTGCTTCGCCTGATCGCGGAGCGCGTCGCTGGTCTCGCCGAGCGTCTCGTCCTCGATCCGCGTCGAGGGCAACGCGGCGGCCACGGCCGCGCCGACCGCCAAGCCGATCAAGCCAAGCGTCAGCGGCTGGCTCTGCAGCACGTCGCTCAATTGCGCGCGCGCCGACGAGAACGTCTCGGCGCTGGCTTGGAGCCCATCGGCGACGCGCCGGCTGATCGCCGCGCGCTGCTCCGGCATGGACGCGCCGCTCTCTGGCTGCGGGTCGGAGAGGTCGGGCGAGGCCTCGCGCGCATCGTCGCCAGCTCGCTTGACCTGCGCGGCGGCGCGGCTCGCCAGGCCGGAGACATTCTCCTTGGCCGAGCGCCAAGTCGAAGCCATCGCGTCGCTCGTCGCGCGCTGCGCATCGGCGGCCGCGTCGGCGACGCGAGCGGCGCCGGCTTTGGCCATCGATCCAATTTGCACGCGGCCGGCGAACAGCCAAAGCACGCCGGCGCCGATCAGCGCCGCCGCGGCGGGATTTTCGGCCGCCGCATTGCGCAAGCTTTCGAGAAACGGGCCGCCGCTCTGCTGGATTTTTTCGGTCGCGCTCATTGCGTCATCGCCTTTGCAGTTACGCGGTCCTGCCGCAGCTCGTCGAGCGTCGTTGCGGGCGCGAGCGACCGGCTCGATAACCGGCTCGCTCCGGCCATGATCAGAACGACGCCGACAACCGCCGCGACCCCGCCGGTGAGCAGATAGGCCGCCCAGGCGGGAAGGCCCGCCGCCATCAGCGCCGCCGAGATCGCCATCAGGATGATGAACAGCGCGGCAAGCGCGATCGCCGCGCCGACGCCAATCAGCTTCGCCGCGCCCAACATTTTCGCGACCTTCTCCGACATTTCCGTCCGAGCGATCGCGAACTCCGTCTGGATCAGCTTGGAAAGCTCGGCAAGCGCTTCGCCGAGCAATTCCCCGATCGAGCGGTCAGTGGAAAAAGGGTACATGCGGCCTCCTTCCCTCCCCGCTTAGTGATAGTCGTAGCGCGTCTGCGCCGCGCCGTCGGCTTTCGGCGTCTCATGCGCCGAGCTCTTCAGGAAGCGCACCAGGCCGAAGCCGGCGAGCGCCGCGAGGCCGACAAAGGCGGTCGGCTGCGAGCGCGCGAAGGACTGAGCGCCTTCGAGCAAATCCTTGAAGTCGCCGTGGCGGACCGATTCGGAAACGCTTTCGACCTGGTCGGCCGCGCTGCGGATATAGGACGCGGCGGCCGGCAAATCCGACTCGAATTCTCCCGCGGCGCGCCGCATCGCGTCGGCGAGGCGACTGACGTAGTCCGCCGCTTCGCCCTTTTTCCCCATAGCTTCCTCTTGCAGGCGCTCGCCCGCTTGGCCGGCTATGTCCTTTGCCGCATCGGCGGCGTCGCCTGCGCGGCGCTTCACGGTGTCCATCGCCGTCTGGGCCAGGTCCGCGGCGGCGTCCTTGGCCTGCTTGCCGGCGGCGACAGCCTGATCCGCCAGATCGCCGGAATTCGGGTCGTTTCCCCGGAATGAGCCTGGATCGCTCATGCGAATGCTCCTCTCCTTCGCTCAATGCGTTTTTTCGGCTTGCGCGGCGGCGTCGAGGGCGCTGTTCGCGACTTTGCGGGCGCGCTCGGCGAAATCCTCGGCCGCCGCTTTCACGCCATCGGCGTCGAGGCCTTCTTCTCCGGCGCGTTCCGCGGCCGAATCATACGCCGCCGCGGCGGCGTCGCGCGCCGCCTCATAGCCTTGCGACGCCGTTTCCCGCGCGCCGCTTTTCAGGTGGTCGCTGACCCGGCCGACCCATCGGTCCTCAGTTTTGGACGAGGGGAGGAGGCCGGCGATGACGGCGCCGATCGCGGCGCCGACGCCGCCGACAAGAAGGGGATTGCGCCTGATCGTCTCGGCCGCCGCGGCGCCGGCCTCCTCGACGAGGCGCGCCAATTGATCCTTGCTCGCCTGGGGGGAGAAGCCATCGGCCGCGCTGGCGGCGCGGGAGGCAAGATCGGATTGAGCCGCCGCGGTCGCGGCGCCGACGCGCTGCAACTGATCGGCGGAAGCGGCGGCGAGCGAACTCGCCTTCTCTTTAACCGCGCTCATTTTGTTGGAAAGGGTCGCGCCGGCGGCCGCCGCCGTATCGCGCGCCGCCGCCAATCCGGCATTGGCGCGTTCCGCGGCGGTCTTGCTCATATCGGAGGCGAGAGCGCCGACCTTGTTGGTCATGTCCGAGCCGAACGCCACCGCTTTGCGGCTGGCCGACTGGCCGGCGCTGGTGCTCGACAAGAACAACCCCGCTCCGATCATCAAGAGCGGCGCGGGGATCGAGCGAACGGTCTTCAAAAGCGGATAAGCGAGGCCCGCAGCGAGCGCCACGGTCTGCAGCGGATTGTCCCGCGCCGAGCGGGCCGCCGCGTTCATCAGCCCGGTCGGACTGGCTCTCGCCCGCAGCTCGTCGACCGTCTGCACGAGATCGGCCCGCGCCTTATCGGCGTCGCGCCGCAAATCCTCCAACGAACGCTCATCCGCCATGACATGACCCCGCCGATGACGCCAATGGCCATCAACCGGCGTGACCTGTTTTGGTTCCTCATCGCGTAGTTAAGGCGCGGCTTCAGCGGCGAACCGCCAAAAGCGCAAGAGCGGACGGAACAATGATTTGCAATCGCGGTTGAACATCTCTGCGCCGCCTACCAGACGCCGGTATTCGGCATGGATCGCCATGGCTCGGCCGGCGGAAGCGCCTCGCCTTTCTGGATCAGCTCGATCGAAATATTATCCGGCGTGCGGATGAACGCCATATGGCCGTCGCGCGGCGGCCGGTTGATCGTGATCCCGGCTCTCATCAGCTTGTCGCAGAAGCCGTAAATGTCGTCGACGCGATAGGCGAGATGGCCGAAATTGCGGCCGCCGGTATAGACTTCGGGGTCCCAATTATAGGTGAGCTCGATCAGCGGCGCTTGCGACTGCTTGGCGCGCTCGACATCCTTGTCCGCGGCGAGGAAGACCAGCGTGTATCGGCCCTTTTCATTGTTGATGCGGCGCACTTCGGTGAGGCCGACTTTGTTGACGAAGAAATCGAGCGATTGATCGAGATCGGTGACCCTGATCATCGTGTGCAGATATTCCATGATCGTCTCTCCGCCGATTGCGTCCTTGTGCGGCGCGGAAGATAACCAGCGGCGATGAGCGGCGAAAGAGGGCCGCCATGCAAGGGAGCGCCTTGATGAACGCCGCCGGCCGCAAGCAGCGCGCCGCCTTGGTCTCGATCCTCGCCAGCGCCGCCTTGGCCCTGGCCAAGCTCGCCGCCGGTTTTCTGTCGGGCTCGCTGGCTCTGACCTCGGAGGGCGGCCATAGCGCGCTCGATGTCGGCGCGACGATCCTGACTTTTTTCGCGGTGCGCGAAGGCGACAAGCCGGCCGACGAGGAGCACCCGTTCGGCCACGCCAAATTCGAAGCCGTGGCGGCGCTCGCCGAGACCGGCCTGCTCGCCGTTCTCGCCTTTTTCGTCGCCTTGGAGGCCGCGCGCCGCATCGCCGGCGAGGCCCAGGCCGCCGTCCACGCCAGCCCCCTCGCCTTCGCCGTCGTCATCGTCGCCATCATTGTCGATACGATGCGCTGGCGCGGCCTCGCCAAAATCGCCGCGGATACGAAGAGCGACGCGCTCGCCGCCGACGCGCTGCATTTTTCCAGCGATCTCGTCTCTTCGCTGCTGGTCCTCGCCGGTCTCGCCGCGACCGAGGCCGGCCTCGCCAATGCCGACGCCATCGCCGCGCTCGGGGTCGCCTTGTTCATCGCCTTCGCCGGCTATCGCTTAGGCCGGCGCACGATCGACACGCTGGTCGACACGGCGCCGCAAGGCTTGGCGAAACGGCTCGGCGCGCTGATCGAGACCGTGCCCGGCGTCGCCGGCGTCGATTATGTGCGCCTGCGCCGCAGCGGCGCGCAGACGATCGGCGAGGTCGGCGTGTTCGTCTCGCGGACCTTGCCGCTCGAGCGCGTCGCGGCGATCAAGACCGACATCCTGCAGAAGATCGCCTTGGCCGAGCCGCAGGCCGCCCTGACCGTCACCGCCAATCCGCGCGCCCTCGATAATGAGAGCGTGCTCGAGCGGGTGCTGTTGATCGCCGGCCGCCGCCGCCTGCCGGTCCATCATGTGACGATCCAGGAGATCGACGGCCGCCGCTCGGTCAATCTGGATATGGAGATCGACGGCAAGATGAGCCTCGGCGAGGCGCATGAAATCGCCAGCCGCCTCGAAAGCGCGATCAAGCGCGAGATCGGCCCGGATATCGAGGTGGAGACGCATATCGAGCCGATGGCGACCGAGGAGATTCCCGGCCGCGACGCCGAGCCGGAGATCGTCCAGGCGATTGCCGATCGCCTGGCGCGCGCCGCCGAAACCGGCCGCCTGCGCGAAATTCACGACGTGCGGGCGCGCCATACGCCAGGCGGCCTCCTGGTCAATTTCCATTGCCGGATCGACCCCAACGTGTCGGTCAGCGCCACGCATGAGGAGGTCGACGCGATCGAGCGCGCGGTGCGCGACGATTTTCCCGATATTGCGCGGGTGATCGGCCATGCCGAGCCGGCGCGGGACGCGACGCGCCTTTAGATGGCGCGACAAAAAAGCAACGCCGCGCGAACAAGCGTTGTCGATCCGCGGAAACCCATTGCCAATCAATGGCTTTGCGCCTCGAAAAACACTATCCCTCAAAAAGAGGCGTTGCAGGCGATTCGACTGGCATTGAATGCATTTCGACGACGACCAGCCCGAATTGCGCAGCGCGCATGTGATTGTCGTCGGCAATGAAAAAGGCGGCGCCGGCAAGTCGACCTTGTCGATCCATCTCAGCGTCGCGCTTCTCAAGGCTGGGCGGCGCGTCGCGACGATCGATCTCGACACGCGCCAGCGCACCTTGACCCGCTTTTTCGAGAACCGGCGCTCCTGGGCTCAGAGCGCCTCCTGGCCGATCGAACTGCCCTTTCATTGCGCGCTGGAGCGCGGCGAGAGCGGCGACGTCCGGCAGAACGAGGCCAAGGAATTCGCGCTCTTCGCGGACGCGATCGGCGCGGTAGAGCATAGTTACGAATTCGTCGTCATCGACACGCCCGCGTCCGACAGCTACCTGATGCGGCTCGCCCATTCGCTCGCCGACACGCTGGTGTCGCCGCTCAACGACAGTTTCATCGATGTCGACGTCTTTTCGCGGGTCACCCATGACCGCGCGCGACGCGGCGCCGTCGCGCACTACGCCGACCTCGTACTCGAGGCGCGGCGCAAGCGCCGCCTCGTCGACAATGGCGTGATCGACTGGGTGATGACGCGCAACCGCATCGCCTCGCTCGCCTCCAACAACGCCAAGCAGATCGCGATCAGCATCGCCAAGCTCGGCGCCGAATTGCAGTTCCGCGTTGTCGATGGGTTGCACGACCGGGTGATTTTCCGCGAATTGTTCCCGATCGGCCTCACCGCGCTGGATCCGATCGAGGCCGGCGCCGAGAGCCGCGCGCTCACCGCGTCGCAGCAGGCGGCGCGGCGCGAGATCGAGAGCCTGGTCGAAAACCTTCGCCTGCCCGCCGCGGCGCCCGGCTTGGCGCATTTGGAGTCGCGGCGGCTCTGGCACGCTGAGACGAGCCGATATTACCGCGAAGCGGCGGAGAGCCGGCGCGATTGAGCCAAGAACAACGCAGGCTCTTTCTCGTCCTACTCGTTCGCGGCCGCCGAGGCCGAAGCCTGCGCCGTCGCGTTGGCGCTGACGGCGACCCAAACGTTCGGGTCCTCCTGCGACTGGCGCTTGATGTAGCGGTAGCCGGTCGCGTCCCAGGCGCGAATCTCGTCGCTCAGATTGTCGAGGACGAACTCGCCGCGATTGGTCTTGACCGTCAGGATCGTATGACCCTCGCCGTCGAGGTCGCGAACGATCGTCATCAGCAAAGCCTGCCGCGGGAAGCCCATGTCGATGAGCAGCTTGCGCTTATAGAGCGCATAGACCTTGCAATCGCCCTTGCCGTCGAGCGGGTAGTCCCAATGATCGAGCATCGTGCCCCAATGTTCGAGATTGGTGACCGGCGTGATCGCTTGATTGACCATCCGGTTGATATGGTCGAGCTTCGCCCAGGTCGCGCCGGTCAGCTTGATGTCGAGCGCCGGAAGGACCGGCCCGAGACATTCGGCGCGCTCGCGATGGCAGAAATCTACCCAGCCGTACGGTACGGCGGTCGCGCCGCCGATCGCGGCGTAGCTCGCCCGCGGCAGAGAGCCGGCCTCCGCGCTGATCGACCGCGCGACAAAGATCGCGGCCATCAAGCAGGCCGAGACAAGAACCCGAAGCAATCCCGTTTTCATCAACGTCCCCATTTGCCGGCGCGTTTGCTTCGCGCCTGTTCTGAGCGGGGGGACGATGCCAGGAGTGTTTCAGCGGCTTTCGAAGAAAAAGCCTCGGATTCGAGCCATTCGGATTTACCGAGGTGACCGCGGCGTTATCCTTGACAGGGCGGTAAGGGTCGCATGAGCGCCCTGGCGGGCGGCGGCGCAACGATTTGAAAGGCCGGCATTTTACTCAACTTGCGCCGGCCGGCGGCGCGGTCGCGAGCGGCCCTGTCCTTCAGCGCGACGCGCCGATAGCGGCCTCAACAAGGTTAATTCGCGCGCGCCGGCGCCGTTAACGCGGCTGCTCGCGGCCGGCATTTTGCTGGAATGGTTGACGATTTTTGCTTCCGCGAGCGGCCGGAGCCCCGGCGCCGGCGCGGCGCGAGCAGCAATTCGTTAAGGATATTACGGTTAACGTCTCCTTACGCGGCTTCCGCTCTTTCGAAACGCGCGCCGCGCTGGGGACATCCATCGTGCGCCGCTTCGCTCTTGTGGCCGCTTTCGCGCTGATCGGCGCCGCCGAAGCCGAAGCCGCCGATCTTGATATGGCCGCGCCGGAGCCCGCGCCCTATGCAGGCCCGCGCTGGCAAGGCTTCAGCGCCGGCCTGCATGCCGGCGGCCTGTTCACATCCGGCGACGGCGAGACGATGACCTGGTTCCCGGCGACCGTGCCGACGACCGGCCTGCCAAGCGCTTTCACGCTGTCGCCGTCCGGATTTCTCGGCGGCGTGCAGATGGGCTATTCGAAGCAATGGGGCTCGTTCGTCTTCGGCGGCGTCGCCGATTATGATCTCGCCGCCGCGAAAGCGAGC
>DATGLU010000325.1:0-4300 GCA_035294045.1 Roseiarcus sp.
CGCAAGGCGGCCGATATGGCCGAGGCGGCGGGCCTGAAAGAATCGCCCGCCACAGGCTCAGTCGTCGCCTCCGACGCGTTCTTTCCGTTTGCCGACGGGCTTCTCGCCGCCGCCGAAGCCGGGGCCACTGCGGTGATCCAGCCGGGAGGCTCGCTCCGCGATCAGGACGTCATCGCCGCGGCGGACGAAAAGGGGCTGGCGATGGTGTTTACCGGGATGCGCCACTTTCGCCATTGAGCCGGCGCTCGCGGCTTGCGGGTAAAAGGAGAACCGCACAGCAGCAGCGCAGCGTTGCGGCTAGCGGCAAAGCTCCTCCACGCGGCTTTTCGTCGCGGCGCGGCACGCGCATGACGGCTGCTCGCGGATCGGCGACTCTCCGTCCGATCCCCGCCACATTCGTGCCGAATGCTCAAACGCGACGGATGCCGAAAGGTTCAAGATTTCTTGATCCGGGGGATCACGTCGGCGCCTGCCGGGTTCCTTCAATCTCCCCCAGGCGATGTGTGGAGGAGGCGATGACGAAGATGCTGCCCGCTCACGAAGATTACGCCGGAACGATTCTGTCGATCTTCGGCGCGGGCCGCCGTCATCCTGGTCGAACGCAGAGCGCGCTTTCGGCCAAAGGGTTGGGCAGACACGTGGACTGCGAAAATGCGCTGACATATGCGGTGGATCGAGAGTGGTTACCTCTGCACCTTGGCATGGTTCGGTTGACGGCCGCCGCCTCCCTGCGTGCGTAACAGGGACAAAAGCGGCCGGCTGCGCCTTCTCTCGCAAGCGAAAGAGGACTCGCCTCGACGCGTCGGCGCAACGCCGCTTAACGGCGCCGATCGGCTCAAGCCCTATCGTCCGCAACCCTTTCGATCGGCGAAATAGCGGCGCCGGCGCGTGGTCGGCGCAAATCCACAGAGCGGCGTTAGGCGACAGATTTAAAGCGTGTGGCGCAATTGACGCTGTGCACATCGAAAGCGCGGCGGGCTCTGAAAAGACTTGCGCTTGCTTCGCCATTTCGGGAAGCTTCGAGAACTCGTTGGAAACGCCTGATTCGTTCGCGTGGGGGGCGGCAAGGGCGTTTCGCGTCGGATTTGAACCGACAGAAGAAATGGCGGCGGCGCGCGAGCAGGCTCCGCGCTGGACGTTCGCCAAAGTAGCTGAATTGCGCCCAGACAAGGGAAGGCGGTCGTTGTCGCGTGCCGAGGGGCGGAGCGCGCGCTCCGCGACGCCTCGTCAATCGAGCGACGCGCCGCCGAAACGAGTTGACCAAGTCCTTAAGGAAAGAACTGGAGCTTCGGAGGACTGAAGATGAATGTGAGAGTGGCGAGCGCGACGACGGCGCCTGGCTTTGCCCATCTGAGCCATGCCGAAGAAAGCCAGGACGACATCTTCAGCGTCTTCTCCGAAGTTTACGAGCGCGAGCGGCGGGAGGCGATGAGCCTTGGCGATTATCTCGCCGCCTGCCGCGACGACGCCGGAATGTACGCGACCGCCGCCGAGCGGATGGTCGCGGCGATCGGCGAGCCGAAAATCATCGACACCAGCGCCGATTTGCGCCTGGGGCGGATTTTTCTCAATCGGACGATCAAGGTCTATCCATCCATGGTCGGCTTCTTCGGCATGGAGGAGACGATCCAACGCGTCGTCAGCTACTTCCAGCACGCCGCGCAAGGGCTGGAAGAGCGCAAGCAGGTTCTCTACCTGCTCGGACCGGTCGGCGGCGGCAAATCCTCTCTCGCCGAGCGGCTCAAGACGCTGATGGAGCAAAAGCCGATCTACGTGCTCGCCGCCGGCGGCGAGTTGAGCCCGGTTTTCGAATCGCCGCTCGGCTTGTTCCGCCCCGAAGCGATGGGCGAGACGCTGGAGAAGCGCTACGGCATCGCCCAGCGGCGCCTGACCGGCCTTTGCTCGCCTTGGGCGGCCAAAAGGCTCGATCAATTCAAGGGCGATCTCTCGAAATTCTCCGTCGTCAAGGTCTACCCGTCCAAGCTGCGGCAGATTTGCGTCGCCAAGACCGAGCCGGGCGACGAAAACAACCAGGACATTTCGGCCTTGGTCGGCAAGACCGATATCCGCAAGCTGGAGAACTTCTCGCAGAACGATCCCGATTCTTACTCCTATTCCGGCGGTCTGAACCGCACGACGCAGGGCCTGCTCGAATTCGTCGAGATGTTCAAGGCGCCGATCAAGGTGTTGCATCCGCTGCTCACCGCGACGCAGGAGGGCAACTATGTCGGCACCGAGAATATCGGCGCGCTGCCGTACCAGGGGATCATCCTCGCCCACTCCAACGAATCGGAATGGGAGCAATTCAAGAACAATAAGAACAATGAGGCGTTTCTTGATCGGATATGCGTGATCAAGGTGCCTTACTGCCTGCGCGTTTCGGAGGAGGCGATGATCTATCGCAAGCTCCTGGAGAACAGCGATCTCGGCGATGCGCCTTGCGCGCCGGAAGTGCTCGAAATGCTGAGCCGTTTCTGCGTGCTGTCGCGACTCAAGGAGCATCCGAACTCGCCGCTTTTCTCCAAGATGCGCGCCTACAATGGCGACAGCCTCAAGGACGCCGACCCGAAAGCCAAGTCGATTCAGGAATATCGCGAAGTGGCCGGAATATCGGAAGGCATGACCGGCATCTCGCCGCGCTTCGCCTTCAAGGTCCTGTCCGAAACGTTCAACTACGACACGCAGGAAATCGCCGCCGATCCCGTCCATCTCATGTATGTGCTCGAACAGGCGGTGAAGCGCGAGCAATATCCGAAGGAGATCGAGGAACGCTATCTCGATTTCATCAAATCCGAGCTCGCGCCGCGCTACGCCGAATTTATCGGCCGCGAAATTCAGAAGGCTTACATCGAATCTTACAGCGAATACGGCCAGAACCTCTTCGACCGCTATATCGCCTATGCCGACGCCTGGATCGAGGAGCAGGATTACAAGGACGCCGATACCGGGCAGGTCTTCGACCGCCAGATTCTCGACGCCGAATTGTCGAAGATCGAGAAGCCGGCCGGCATAGCCAATCCGAAGGATTTTCGTAACGAGATCGTCAAATTCGCGCTGCGCTCGCGCGCCGCCAATCACGGCAAGAATCCGTCCTGGATCTCTTACGAGAAGATCAGAGAAGTCATCGAAAAGCGCATGTTCAGCCAGGTCGAGGACCTTTTGCCGGTGATCAGCTTCGGCGCCAAGAGGGACACCACGACCGAGCGCCAGCACGCCGATTTCCTGCAACGTATGGTCGCGCGCGGCTACACGGAACGGCAGGTGCGTCGGCTTGTCGAATGGTACATGCGCGTCAACAAGGCCGGGTAACGGCAGCGCGGTACCTCAAATGCCCCTTTTCATCGACCGTCGACTCAACCCTCGCGACAAGAACTTCAGCAACCGGCAGCGCTTTTTGCGGCGCGCGCGAGAAAAAGTGAAAGAGGCGGTCGATCGCGTGGTGCGCGAGCGCGGCATCGCCGACGCCGGCAAGGGCGCGGCGGTGTCGATCCCGGCCGCCGGCATCGACGAGCCGGAATTCCACAATGCGGAAGCGAGCGGCGACCGCCGGCGCCCGTTCCCGGGCAACAAGACATTCGTCGCCGGCGATCTGATCGACAAGCCGGAAGGCGGCGGCGCCGGCCGCGGCGGCAAGCAGGCTTCCGATTCCGGCGAGGACGAGGATTCCTTCGTCTTCGCGCTCTCGGCCAACGAGTTCCTCGACATCCTGTTTGAGGATCTGGAGCTGCCCGATCTCGTCAAGGCGTCGCTCAAGGACACGACCAGCAAGGAGCCGCGGCGGGCCGGCTATTCCAATGACGGCGTCACGCCCAATCTGAATGTGCTGCGGACGATGCGCTACAGTCTCAGCCGCCGCATCGCGCTGCGCCGGCCGAGCGAAGCGAAGGTGAAACTGCTCGCCGACGAAGTCGAGCAGCTTGAAGCCGATTCCGCGCTCGACGCCAACGGCCGGCAGCGGCTGCTTGACGCTTTCGCCGAAATGGAAGGCTTGCGGAAGCTGCAGCGCGCCATCCCTTATATCGATCCGGTCGATCTCCGCTACAACCGGTTCGAGCCGAAGCCCGTGCCGCGCGCCAAGGCGGTGATGTTCTGCCTGATGGACGTGTCCGGCTCGATGGGCGAGCGCGAGAAGGACATCGCCAAGCGCTTCTTCATCCTCCTGCACCTGTTCCTGCGGCGCAAATACGACCGCGTCGATCTTGTTTTCATCCGCCATACCCATGAGGCGAAGGAAGTCGACGAGCAGGAGTTTTTCTATAGCCGGGAATCCGGCGGCACGGTGGTCAGCGCCGCTTTGACC
>DATGLU010000326.1:0-2952 GCA_035294045.1 Roseiarcus sp.
CTTTGGTGAAAATGCCGCCGCCGAGACGAGCAAAAATGGAAATGAGGGAGGCGCCGAAGCCGAGCGCGACCAAGGCGTCGATGACCGTGCGGCTATTTGGCGCCAGACCGAGCGGCCCAGTCAGGACCCAATAGTAGAAAGCGACGCCGAGCAGCGCCAGGCCGGCGACCAGCATGCCGGTGACGGCGCCGGATTTGAAGGCGATGTCGAGCCCGGCGCCGAGCGATTTCGTCGCCGCTTGCGCGGTGCGGACATTGGCGCGCACCGAGACGTTCATGCCGATGAATCCGGCCGCGCCGGAAAGCACCGCGCCGATCAGGAAGCCGATCGCGACTTCGATCGAGAGGAGCAGAGCGAGGCCGATGAACACGATCACGCCGACCCCGGCGATGGTCATATACTGCCGCCGCAAATAGGCTTGCGCGCCCTCGCGCACGGCGCCGGAAATCTCCTGCATGCGCTTGGTGCCGACATCGGCCGCCATCAATTGGCTGATCGTAAACCAGCCATAGGCGACCGACAGCAATCCGCTCAGAATAATTAGCCCAATGATCATTTTGCTTTGTCCTTAAGGCCCTCCGCCGGGCTTTGGCTTTTTTTGAAGCCTTTCGCCAGCGATCGATAAGAATTCCGGGCGCCCTCTTGCCAGAAAGCAAGAGCGCCTGCAACGCGCCAGCACAAATCCGACGAGAATTCCCCTCCTTCACGGGCAATACTGACCGTCGAGCTTCGCTCAACCGGGGCTGGATAATTCCGGGGCCTGAACTATTCGGGAACCGGGAAGATTTTTCGATAGAATTCTGACGCGGATCGGCGTCAAAGCTTCGGCTCTTCGAAGCCATGAGCGCGGCAGGCGGCGGTCAGGGTATTGGCCATCAGCATGGCGATGGTCATCGGGCCGACGCCGCCGGGAACCGGGGTAATCGCGGCCGCCCGCGCCGCCGCCTCGGCGAAGGCGACGTCGCCGACAAGCCTGGTCCTGGGCTGGCCGGCGGCATTGAGCCCCTCGCCCGCAATGCGATTGACGCCGACATCGATGACGATCGCGCCGGGCTTGACCCAGTCGCCGCGCACCAGTTCCGGCTGGCCGACGGCGGCGATGAGGAGATCGGCGCGCCGCGCCACGCCGGCCAGATCGCGGGTACGCGAATGGGCGACGGTGACCGTGCAATTGGCGGCGAGCAGCAAGCGGGCGACCGGCTTGCCGACAATGTTCGAGCGGCCGATCACCACCGCCTCCTTGCCGGCGAGCGTCTCGCCGAGCGCGGCGCAAGCCCTCTCGATCAGAATCATCGCGCCGGCCGGCGTGCAGGGAATGAGGGCGCGTTTCATCTCGCCGATCGCCGCCAAGCCGACATTGATCGGATGGAAGCCGTCGACATCCTTATGCGGCGCGATCGCTTCGAGGATGCGGGCCGAGCGGATGTGTTTCGGCAGCGGCAATTGCACCAGGATGCCGTGCACGCCCGGATCGGCGTTGAGGCGCTCGACCAGAGCGAGCAGATCCTCCTCGCTCGTCGCCGCGGAAAGATCGTGCTGCTCCGAGCGAAAGCCGAGCTCGTTCGCCGCTTTCCCTTTCGAACGTACATAGACCTGGCTTGCCGGATCGTCGCCCACCAGGACCACGGATAGGCCCGGCCTGACGCCGGCGGCGCTCAAGCGCCGCGCCTCCTCGGCGAGGCGCGCCAGCAGCGCCTGCGACGCCGCTTTGCCGTCGACGATCAGCGCGCGGTCGGTCGAGGGTTTTAGGATCGAGGGTGCGGCTTGATTCACGACGGAGCTCCGGCGCTCGACGGAAGGTAGGTATAGGCGGCGCCGCAGCGCTGCTTCTCGCCCGGCGCGACCACCCGCATGGCCGGCTTTTCGAAGAGATCGCCGGCGAAGCCTTCCGGATCGCTGTAGCCGGTCCAAGCCTCCATGCACAGGAAGGGCGCGCCCGGCCTCATCCAAAGCGCGGCGTGCGGAAAATCGCCGAGCGCCATCTCGATCGCCGCGCCGCTGGCGCCGACAAAACGCAACGAGCGGCTCGCCGGCGAAAGGAAGCAGAGCGCGTCCTTGGCGAACAGTTCGTCGTTGAGATCGAGGATGTTTCCCCGCAGCGGAATCGGCCGGCGGCGCGGCGACACCATGCCGCCCGGCGCGAGCACCGGAATTTCGCCGCTCTCCGGCTTCTCGAACACGATGCGGCTGCCGTCCCGGCCCGCGCCGTCGAAGGGCCAGCGGAACCCCGGATGAAGGCCGAACGCGTAAGGCGCACGGCTTGAACCGCAATTCTCCATTTCAAGCGCGATTTCCACGCGGGTCGGCGACAGGCTGTATTCGACGGCCAGACGGAAGGCGAAAGGATAGACCGCCCGCGTCTCCTCATTGTCCGTCAAGACGAAGCGCGCTTTCGCCTGCTCCTGTCTTTCGAGCGTAAAGAGCTGCGCGGCGGCGAAGCCGTGCAGCCGGAGCGGATAGAAGCGCCCATTGACCCGCGCGCCGTCCCTCGTCCAGCCGACGACGGGAAACAGGATCGGGCTGATCTGATTCCAAAAGGCTGGATCGCCGCTCCACAGCAAATCGCGCCCGGCGATCCGCCATTCGCGCGCCTCCGCGCCCTCCAGCGCGATCGCGAGGCTCGCCTCGCCCGCGCTCAGCCGCACCAGACCCGTCATGTCGCCTCCCGTCACGAAGATTGGCTGCTAGCCTATTCCCGCGCGCCGCGCCAATCGGAAATTGGCGCGGCCTTATTGAGACGCGCTATTCGCCAACGCGCCCGCGCCGCCGGCGGGCGGATCGAGGCGCAACACAGGGCCGCTCGGGGCGGCCAAGAAATTCTTGGCTAACGCATGGTAGACGCCGTCCTTGCTGAGGATTTTGGACGCGCCGTTGGCGATCAAGGCGGCGGCCATGAGCGGGATGATCATCGCATGGTCGTTGGTCATTTCCGACACGATGACGAAGGACGTG
>DATGLU010000327.1:0-4436 GCA_035294045.1 Roseiarcus sp.
AATCGCGCCGGGCGCGTTCGATTATTACTTGCTGACCCTCTCCTGGTCGCCCGGCTTTTGCGACAAGGGCGGCGAATCGAAAGCGCCCGACCAATGCGAGGCGGGCGCCGGCCTCGGCTTCGTCGTGCACGGCCTCTGGCCGCAATTTGCGCATGGCTACCCGCAGGATTGCGACGGCTTTTCGCGTCCTGTCTCGCGCTCGGCCTTGGCGCTGGCGCGCGGCGTATTCCCTGACGAAAGCCTCGCCCGCTACGAATGGCGCAAGCACGGGACCTGCACCGGGCTGAGCCCGGAAGGGTTTTTCGCGACGGCGCGGCGCGCCCGCGACGCGATCGTCGTTCCCGAGGCTTTCAAATGGCCGCGCCAGGAGCAGAACTTGGCGCCGCGCGACATCGAGCGCGCCTTCATCGCCGTCAATCCCGGCTTGCGCTTCGAGGCGATGGCCGTGACGTGCCGCGGCGGCGAATTGCAGGACGTACGCTTCTGCCTGTCGAAAGACCTGCGCAATTTCGTCAACTGCCCCGACGTCGCGCGCCGCGCCTGCCGCGCGCCGTCAATCAGCGTCGCGCCGGTACGGTGAACTTTGTTCCGAAGGTGAGTTGCGGCTCACCTCGCCCCAACCCTCTCCCGCAAGCAGGAGAGGGGGCGCGCGCTGCGGCTTTCGTCAGCCGCCGCGCTGTAGCCGCGGTCGCCGACCGCGGCTACAATCCCTTCTCCCGCTTGCGGGAGAAGGTGGCGCGAAGCGCCGGATGAGGGTATGCCGCGGCGTCTGTGAGCCGCTCACCGCCTGGAGCCTGTTGAACTATCGCCACGCCTATCACGCCGGGAATTTCGCAGATGTCTTCAAGCACACGCTGCTGACGCGCGTTCTTGTCTATTTGACGCGCAAAGAGGCGCCGCTGCGCTTCATCGACACGCATGCGGGGATCGGCCGCTACGATCTCGGCGGCGAAGAGGCGCGGCGCTCCGGCGAATGGCGCAGCGGCGTCGGCAAGCTGAAAGGCGCCGCGCCTCCGCCCGAAATCGCGGCGCTGATCGCGCCTTACCTGCGCATTGTCGGGCCGCTCGACGCGGAGGGCCGGCCGCAATCCTATCCCGGCTCGCCGGCGCTCGCCCAAGCGCTGCTCAGGCCGCAGGATCGGCTTGCGCTCTGCGAGCTTCATCCGGAGGACCGCGCCGCGCTCGTCGCCAATATGGGCCGCGACAAGAGGCTGGCGATCGTCGAGCTCGACGGCTATGTCGCGCTTAACGCTTGGCTGCCGCCCAAGGAGAAGCGCGGCCTCGTTCTGATCGATCCGCCCTTCGAAGCGCCGGACGAGTCGAAACGCCTGGTCGAAGCGCTCGCCCGCGCGCTGCGCAAATGGCCGCGAGGCGTCTACGCCCTGTGGCGGCCGATCAAGGACGCACGCGACGACGGGCGTTTTCTCAACGCGCTCGCCGCGCTCGGCGCGCCGAACATGCTGCGGCTAGAGCTCGATGTCGGCGAAGCGCCCTCGGCGAGCGCGGCCAGCGTTCCATTGTCGAAAACGGGCCTTCTCGTCGTCAATCCGCCGCACGTGCTTTTCGAGGAGGCGAAGCTTCTGCTGCCCTATCTCACCATGCTCCTGGCGCGCGGCGAGGGCGCAAGCTGGCGCTGCGACTGGCTGACAGAGCCGAGGTAGGCGGGCATCCCCTTCTCCCCGCTTTGCGGGGAGAAGGTGGCGCGAAGCGCCGGATGAGGGGCCGCGCGGGACTTGAAAGGTACGCGCTGTAAGACGCTAATCACCACACTCAGCGCAGCCCCTCACCCGGCGGCTTCGCCGCCACCCTCTCCCCGCTGCGCGGGGCGAGGGGATACGCGCGGGCGATCTCGCTCACCAGCTTGCGGATCATCGCCTCGCCGAAACTTTTGAAATCGTCGATCGGCAGGACGAAGGCGCCGGGCCCGCCGATCACGTTATCGTGGTAATATTTCGCCAGGCCGCCCGACGGATTGGTATGGAGCGCGAGATAGCCGCCCATCGCCGCCGCGCGGCGGTTGAAAATGGCGAGGCCGTTGATGACGACGCCGCTCTTCAGCGCAGCGTCGCGCGCCTCGGCGACGAAGCGGCCTTGATTGCTCGTCCCGTCGCCGGAAACATCGATGACCCGCCGGTCGGCCGCGATGCCGCTCTCGCCAAGCACGCCCATCGAAAAGTCGATGGCGGTTCCGATCGCCGTGCGGCCGACAAAGGCGCGCGGCGCGGCGCTTAAGGCTGCCGCGAACCGGCTCGCGTCGGCGTCGGTCTTGATCGTCGCCCAGTCGACCACGATTCGCTGCTCGCTTTCGCCGGCCCATTCCACGAAGCAGAGCGCGATCGCCGCATGCGGGCCGGAGCGGATCGCCTCCATCACGCGGGCGCTGGCGACGGCCTCGGCGTAGCCCCGCCGCTGCAGGCCGAACTCCTCGTCATCGATGCTGCGCGAGACGTCGGCGGCGAGGACAATGGCGGCGTCGACCGGATCGCCGGCGCGGGCCGGCCTGCCGATCAGGCCGAGGATCGCGGCTGACGAGAAAAGAGCCGCCGCCCCGCGACGCGTGACGCGCATGAAGCCCTCCTCGAAGAGGCCCTGCTCGAAGAACGCGGATGACAGCGGGCGCGGCGGAGCGCGTCAAGGCAAGATTATGTGAAGACAGACCGTTCGGATCATGGCTGGACCGGATCGGCGCCCGCATTGGCGGCGCGATGGCTCCGGCACGGGCAGGACCGATAAAATTCGGGCATGCCGATGGCGGCGATGAGCGCGCGGAAGCAGCGGCGTTTCGACCATGGTCGCGACGGGAACGGCGACGAAATTACAAGGCGCGGCGAGCGCGACCAGATCGTTGGCCCAAGCGCAGGGATGCGGATAGAGAACGACCGGGCTGGGGCTTCGCCGCAGCCGCCAGCTCTCGTACCAGGAGGCGTGCGGATAGCCGCGGACGGCCGAATAAGCCGGCGACGGGATTGGATAGGTCTGCCCGTATTCGAGCAGGCTCGGATCGATCACGTCGGCTCTTTGCGCGACGCCCGTAAAGACGAACGTCTCGGCGCGAACGGGCGCCGCACAGATGAAGAAGGCCAGAAGCGCGGCCGGGATTGGAAGAGAGCGAGCGAGCATGGAACAGTTCCTCCGTCGCGGAACGCCCCTCGCCTGACTCAAGCCTGCGCCGATCCGGCTTTACGGGAAGTAAATGGAGAGGGTCCAAATTTGCGCATGTTCGACGAGATTAACGAGGCGCCGCGGCGCCGTATCGGTTCATGAATTGTGCAGCACTTTCATGTCGAGCATTTCGGTGCACGCAAGCGTAGTGACGCAACGTAAGTAGTAATTTCGTTTTCGCCTGACCTTTCGTCACGATTGATTCCGCAAGGATTGAGGCCATACTCGAAAACGTTCGGTACAATCCGAGGAAGCGAAAACGGCGGGACATCTGGCGATGGACAAGCGGAAGGAACGCCCCCGAGTCAGTTTCCTGCTTTGCGCGGCGACTTTGCTTTGCGCCGTTCTGCTCTCGCCGACATCCTTCGGAGCGGACGCAAGCGCCGGGATCAACCTCCAAGACGCGAACGCCTTCACCGCGCATGCGGCGAAGCTTCTTGGACAGGCGATGCCAAAAGCCAAAATCGAGATTACGGGACCTCTGACACTGTCGATTTCCGGCTTGCCCGGAATTCCGCCCTCGACGGCGACCCTCGACAGCCTCTATTCCTTTTGCCGGCGCAATCCGGCGGAATGCGAGCAAGGGCTGGCGCTCGGCATTCGCAAGTCGGCGGCCGCCTTCAATCAGCCAATCGCGCCGCCGACGCGCGCGAATCTCCGCGCGATCGTCCGGCAAGCGGCTTATGTTCAAGCCTATGACAAATTGTATGGCGGGCAAGGCGGCCCGGTCGCCGAGAAATTGATCGGCGATCTCTGGACCCTCTGCGTGGTCGATATGCCGAGCGCCATGCAAATCTTGAGCGCAAGCCAACTCCCTACGCTCAAATTGTCGCGCCCCCAGGCCTTGGCGACCTGCAAGCAGAACGTCGAGTCGGCGTTGCCGCCGCTCGCGCCGCGCAAGCGCGACTATCCCTCCCCCGGCGTCAACCTAATCGCAGGCGATCCCTATGACGCGAGCTGGCTAATCTTTCCAGAGCGCTGGACGGGGATTGCGGAGAGCGTCGACGGCGACCTCCTGGTCGCGGCGCCGGCGAACGACGCGCTCATCTACGCCAACGGGCGCGACAACGACGCCGTCGCTGCGCTCGCCGCGGCCGCAGCCTTTGTCGCGGCGCGGGCGCAGAAGCCGCTATCCACAGCAGTGCTGCGCTGGACGCCCACCGGATGGGAGGAGGCGAAGCCTTGACGATATGCGCCTTCCGTCATTGCGAGCGAAGCGAAGCACTCCATTCGTAAGGCTGTGCTTTACGAATGGATTGCTTCGTCGCTCCGCT
>DATGLU010000328.1:0-7742 GCA_035294045.1 Roseiarcus sp.
GCGCACGATTTCAACAACCTGCTGACCATCATGCGAGCGAGCGCCGATTTCTTATGTCAGCCAGACCTCTCCGAGGATCGGCGGCGACGTTATGTCGACGCCCTCAGCGAGGCGGTCGAACGAGGGACGGCGCTCGTGCGACAACTCCTCGCCTTCGCGCGCCGGGAGCCGTTACAGGCCGAAGTCTTCGACGCCGCCCAATGCGCCTTGCGGCTGGTCGACGGGCTGCGCTCCGTCGTGGGTCCGGGAATAAAGGTGGTCGCCGACCTGCCTGAGCGGCCCTGCTGGGTCAGCACGGACGTCGCCCAGTTCGAGAGCGCGATCATCAATCTCGCCGTCAACGCGCGCGACGCGATGAACGGCGAGGGGACGCTCATCATTCGGGTCGCCGCAGGGCCGGCGCCGCCAAACTCGATCCAAGGGACGGCTGTCGCCGTGTCTGTCTCCGACACGGGAATTGGCATTCCGCCGGATAAACTCCAGCAGGTCTTCGAGCCTTTCTTCACGACCAAGGGGCCGGGGAAAGGCACGGGTCTCGGCCTCAGCCAAGTCTACGGCTACATCAAGGAATCCGGAGGCGACGTCCGGGTGGCGAGCGCGCCGGGCGAAGGGGCTGTCTTCACCCTCTATCTGCCGCAGATCGAAGCGCCCGAGAAGCAGGACCCTGTTCGCGAGTCCATCGATCGGTAGCCGAGGCGAGCCTTCCCCATCGGCGGCGGCCCGTCATTCCTGATTGTCGCGAAGCCTCTAACGTTCGCCCCAGCGCTTGAGGACGCCGGCGATCCAGTCCGCCTGCGGCGCCACCAGCGGCCCTTGAGTCAGCGCGCCGCAGCGCCGGCCATGACCGGCGCCGGCCGACCAGGCGGTGATCGCGACGACCTTGCCGTCTCCCGCCGAGACGATCGGGCCGCCGGAATCGCCGGTGCAGGCCCCGGCGCCGGCATGAGCCGGGTCCTCGGCCCAGAGAAGGATGGAGGATTGCGGGGCGCGGGCCACCAGGCTCGCCGCGCGGAGCGCGCCGGCCGTCTTGCCGTCGCCTTCCCGCGCCACGCCATAGCCGAAAATCTTCAGCGCCGCGCCGACCTCCACCAGCCCCTTGTCGTCGAGCGTCGCCGGCGAGAAGCGCTCGTCCAGCGGCGTGCGGGTCTCGACCAAGGCGAGATCGATCGACACGATTCGCTTGGCCGGGGCGTCGGGGTGAAAGCGCGGATGGATCGCCGTCGCCGCGATTTCGCGCAAGACCGGCTCGCCGTTCGGGCCGCGGTAATAGACGCGCATATTGTCGACCGAGACGACGCAATGGGCGGCGGTCAACACGACCCGCGGCGCGATCACCACGCCGGTGCAAAAGCCGGCCCGGTCGACGCCGCGGTTGAGGATCATGACCAGATGGGAAGCGAAGGAACGGTCGTCCTCGGCCGGGCCGACCAGCGCGAAGGCCGGCGCCGCGCTTAACAAGGCCGCCAAGGCGAGCCCGACCAAACAGAATCGAAACATCTGCCGCCGCGTCCTCATTGCTTCAAAGATCGGGTAGTCTTTGTGACGGGCCTCGCGCAAGTTCTCCAGCGGGGAGCGATCACGCGCTTGTCAGTCGGAGCCGCTATTCTTCGAGGCGCAGAAAATGCGACAGGAGAGGATTGGGGCAAAGGGTGTTTCAGAGGGCGAGCGAGGCGTCGGCCGCTCGGCGTCGGACGCCATCATTCATTCGTCGTTCATGCGGCCCGGGCGAGGTTTCTTCATGGCGCGAAGCTTCCTCTTTTCGCTGGCTTGCGTGGTTTTCGCGGCCTCGCGCGCGCTTGCCGCGGAAGCGGCCGCCGCTGCGGTGCGGCCGGTTTGCCTAAACGGAAGCGAAACCCGCGAGGAAATCGCCGCTCATCGGCTGCTCCAGCCTTTCGCCGTGCTCAAAAGCGCCGCCGCGATCGCCAAGGCCGAGGCGCTTTCCGCCAAGCTGTGCAAGATCGGCGAGGAGTTCGTCTACGAAATCGCCCTGCTGCACCATGATGGGCGGCTTGTCCATTTGGTCATGAACGCCGCCACGGGTAAAGTCCTCAATCCGCGCAACTTGCGCGAACTGCCGCCGCCAAGGACTTGAAAGCTCATGCGTCTGCTCGTCGTCGAAGACGATCGCGACCTCAACCGACAGATCGTCGCCGCCCTGGAGGCGGCGGGCTACGCGGTCGATCGCGCTTATGACGGAGAGGACGGCTGGTTCCTCGGCGACACCGAGCCTTACGACGCCGTGGTGCTCGATATCGGCTTGCCGAAGCGCGACGGCGTCGCCGTGCTCGAAGCCTGGCGGCGCGCCGGCCGCACCATGCCGGTTCTGATCTTGACGGCTCGCGACCGGTGGAGCGACAAGGTCCAGGGCTTTGACGCAGGCGCCGACGATTATGTCGCCAAGCCGTTCCATATGGAGGAAATTCTGGCGCGGCTGCGCGCCCTTCTGCGGCGCGCCGCGGGCCACGCCACCAACGAGCTGGTCGCCGGCCCGGTTCGCCTCGACGCCCGCACCGGCCGCGTCACCGTCAATGGCGCGCCGATCAAGTTCACCTCGCATGAATATCGCCTGCTCGCCTATCTCATGCATCACGCCGGGCGCATCGTGCCGCGCAGCGAGATCGTCGAGCATCTCTATGATCAGGATTTCGACCGCGATTCGAACACGATCGAGGTCTTTGTCGGGCGCCTGCGCAAGAAGCTCGGGGTCGATGCGATCCAGACCGTGCGCGGGCTCGGCTATCTGGTGCCGACCGGCGAGGGGGACGGCGGGTCCGACAAATCGGCGCGCTAAGCCTCTATCGGCGATGAGGAGAAGATGAACGCGCTGCGCGCGCAATCGATCGCTTCTCGCCTCTTCATCTCGGCGGCGTTCTGGAGCTTCACCATCCTGCTGATCGCCGGAATCGGGCTGTCGGCGGTCAACCGCCGCTCGACGGAGGCCTCATTCGACGAGAGGCTCGGCGTTTATCTCAAGGCGCTGGTCGTCAATGTCGCGAATTCCAGCGACGAATCGCGGGCCGGCTCGGCCCAGTTGATCGACCCGGAATTCAATCTCGCGCGCTCCGGCTGGTATTGGCAGATCACGCGGCTCGACGCCGGCAAGAGCAATACCGGCCAACCGGAAATCCGGACTTCGCCCTCGCTCGCCGCCTCGCTGCTGCCCCGTCTCGAAACGAATATCCCCCCCGCCGAAGAAGGCGCGCCTCACGCCGGCTATGTGAAAGGCCCCGACGACCGGCGCCTGCGCCTCGTCGAGCGGGTGATCGACGCCGGCGACGAGGGCCGTTACCTCATCCAAGTGGCGGCGAATGCCGAGGAGATCGAATCCGACATTGAGAATTTCGAATATGCGCTCGGCGCGACTTTTCTTTTGCTGGCTATCGCCCTGATCGCCTCGATGGCGCTGGCGGTGCGCTTCGGCCTCTCGCCGCTCCGCGCCCTGCAAGAAGGCGTCGCGGCGATCCGGCGCGGCGAGGCCGAGCAGGTCAAGGGCGATTTTCCTCAAGACATCGCCCCATTGGCCGCCGAGGTTAATCTTTTGCTCGAAGCCAATCGCGAGGTCGTCGAGCGCGCCCGCACGCAGGTCGGCAATCTCGCTCACGCCTTGAAGACGCCGCTCAGCATCCTGATCAACGAAGCCGAGGCGGGCAGTCCGATGCTCGCCGAGAAGGCCAAGGAGCAGGCCGAGATCATGCGCCACCAGGTGGCCTTCTATCTCGACCGGGCGCGCGCGGCGGCGCGCGCCAACGCGCTCGGTTCGGCTACGGAGGTCAAGCCGGTGATCGAGGGCCTGACGCGGACGTTCCAGAAAGTCTATCGCGACCGCGCCTTGGCCTTTTCGATCGACGCGCCGGACGGATTGAAATTTCGCGGCGAGGAGCAGGACTTGACCGATCTCATCGGCAACCTGCTCGACAATGCCGGCAAGTGGGCGCATGAACGCATCGACATCCATGCGGCGCGCGACTCGGATTCCAGCGGCCGGCCCTATTTCATCACAAGGATCGACGATGACGGACCGGGGCTCGATCCGCAGGCGCGGGCCGAGGCGTTGCGCCGCGGCAAGCGGCTCGACGAATCGCGGCCAGGCTCCGGCCTTGGCCTGTCAATCATCGTCGACCTGGCGCATCTCTATGGCGGCGCTTTGCAGCTCGAAGACAGTCCGCTTGGCGGTCTGCGCGCGACCTTGCGATTGCCCGCTTCTTAAAGATTTTGGTTAAGAGAGAATTTGGAGGTTATTCCATGGCTTGGCGGAGAATTCTAACGGCGTGTCTCGCCGCGGCGGCTTTGGCCGGCTGCTCCACGGCGCAAAGCGCGCCGCCGCCGGCCGCCGCCATGGCCGCAGGGCCGGCGGTCGCCGCCGGCCCGCCGCCGACCCCCGAGACGGTCGATCCCTCGATGCTCGGCGGCGTGCTCGCCGGATCGGTGGGGATGGGCCTCGAAAATAGCGATCGGATCGCCGCGTATAAGGCGCAGGTTGCGGCGCTGGCGACCGGCCAGCGTTCGTCCTGGCGCGGCGAGCGCGGCGTTTACGGCTATGTCGAGGCCGGCCCGGCGCAAGGCTCGTGCCGCTCCTTCTCGCAGACGGTCTACATTGCCGGCCGGCCCTATACCGGGAGCGGCTCGGCCTGCCGGCAGTCCGACGGCTCGTGGCGCGTCGCGGGCTGACGTCGCCTCGGCGGTTTGGCGAAGCGAACAAGGCGATGCAGGGCAAGGTCGTGGTGATGACCGGCGCGACGTCCGGCATCGGCGAGGTCGCCGCCGAGCGGCTCGCCGAAGCTGGCGCGACCATCCTCTTCGTCGCCCGCGACCAGCGGCGGGCCGAGGCGACCTTGGCGCGTCTTGCGGCGAAGAACTGCGGGCCGCACCGCTTCTTTCGCGCCGATCTTTCGGACCTTGCCGAAATGAAGCGGGTCGGCGCCGCAATCGCCGCCGAGGCGCCGCGCATCGACGTTCTCATCAACAATGCCGGGGCGATGTTCTCGTCTCGGCGCGAGACCGCCGACGGCTTGGAGATGACGTTTGCGCTCAACCATATGAGCTATTTCGTGCTGACTGCGGCGCTGCTCGAAAAACTCAAGGCCTCGGCGCCGGCTCGGATCGTCAGCACCGCCTCGGCTGCGCATCGGGGCGCGCGGCTCGATTTCGACGATCTACAGAACAAGAAGAATTACAGCGGCATGCGCGCCTATGGCCGCTCGAAGCTTTGCAACATCCTGTTCACGCGCGAGCTTGCCCGCCGTCTGCAAGGGACGGGCGTCGACGCCAATTGTCTGCATCCCGGCTTCGTCGCCACCCGCTTCGGCGATGAGGCGGGCGGCGCCGTCGGCTTGCTGCTTCCGCTCGCCAAGCTGTTCGGACGGCGCCCGGAGAAAGGCGCCGAGACGATCGTCTACCTCGCCGCTTCGCCGGACATAGCCGGCGAGACCGGCTCCTACTATTTCGATTGCCGGAAAGCGACGCCCTCCGCCGCGGCGCAGGATGATGAGGCGGCGCGCAAGCTCTGGGCGGCGAGCGAAAAGCTCGCCGGCTAGCGGTCTGAGCGGCTCCGTGGGAACGACGGCGTTTACAGAACGACGGCGCTCGCAACCTCGCGCGCCAACGCCGAGAGGTCCAAATTCCGCCAGGCTCAGGCCCGTGATATGACTTTGGCGGAGATATTCCCTGGCTTGGAGGCTTGGCATGGCGTCGGAGCGCCCGCAGCGCAAGCTGGCGGCCATTCTCGCCGCTGACGTGGTCGGGTTCAGCCGGCTCGCCGGCGCGGACGAGGACCGCATCCTTGCCCGGTTGCGCGCTCTCCGCAGCGATCTGATCGATCCGACCGTCGCGATCCACAATGGGCGTATCTTCAAGCGTACGGGCGACGGGGCGCTGATCGAATTTCGCAGCGTGGTCGACGCCGTGCGCTGCGCGATCGAAGTGCAAAACGCGATGGTCGAGCGCAATGCCGGCGTGCCCTCCGAGCGCCGCATCGAATTCCGCGTCGGCATCCATCTCGGCGACGTGGTCGAGGAAGCCGACGGCGATTTGATGGGCGACGGCGTCAACATCGCCGCGCGGCTGGAAGGCGTCGCCAAGCCCGGCGCGATCTGCCTCTCCGAGGACGCCTATCGGCAGGTGAAGGCGCGGCTCGACATTTCCGTCAGCGATCTTGGCGCGACGCCGCTCAAGAATATCGCCGAGCCGGTCCATGCTTATTTGCTTCAGGTCGGACTTCCGGCCCAGGCGAAAGCGCCGGCGCCGGCCGCGCCCGCCGCGACTGAGAAACCGGCCGGTCCGCCGGCGCCGGCGGATAGGCCCTCCATCGCCGTCCTGGCTTTTCAGAATATGAGCGGCGACCCGGAGCAGGAATATTTCGCCGACGGGATCGCCGAGGACGTTCTCACCGATCTCTCCAAAATCGGCGGGCTCCTCGTGATCGCGCGCAATTCGAGCTTCGCCTATAAGGGCAAGCCGGCCGATATCCGGGCGATCGCGCGCGAACTCGGCGTGCGTTCGGTGCTCGAGGGAAGCGTTCGCCGCGCCGGCAATCGCCTGCGGATCACCGCGCAGCTCATCGACGCCGAGACCGGCGGGCACTTATGGGCCGAGCGCTTCGACCGCGAAATCAGCGACATATTCGCGGTCCAGGACGAGGTCACGCAACGAATCGTCGACGCGCTAAAGATCAAGCTCACGCCAAGCGAAGCGGCTCGGCTCGGCGAAAGCGGAACGGCGAACAGCAAAGCGCATGACCTTTTCCTGCTTGCCCGGTCGTTGCTGTTCTCCTCCTCGCGAAGCCGCGACATGTTTGCGCGCGCGACCGCGCTTCTTGATCAGGCGATTGCGGAGGATTCGAACTACGGCGAGCCCTACGCCGGCTTGGCGATGGCCCATGGCTTAAACTGGCAAAACCATTGGACGGAGGACTGGAGCCGCTCGCTTGAGAAGTGGAAAAGCCTCGCCGACTTGGCGATCGGGAAAAGCCCGAATTCCGCCTTCGTGCGCTACAACGCCGCGCTGGCTTCCATCTGGAGCGGCGATCATGGCCGATTTGAAACCGAGATCTACATCGCTCTTCAACTCAGTCCCAACGACGCGCCCTCGCTGGGTACCCTCGGTTTCGGCAAAACCTATGGCGGCGAGCCGCTCGCCGCCATTCCGCACATTGAGCAAGCGATCCGATTGGACCCTCTGTTCAAGCAACAATACATCCACTTTCTTGGCTCGGCCTATCTGGTCGCCGGGGACTTCAAGGCGGCGTCGCAGCAGTTCAAGGAGCGCATCCGGCTCTACCCGAAGACCGATCTTTCCCGCGCCTTGCTCGTCGTCGCGCTCGGCCATTTGGGGGAAGTCGAGGAGGCCCGTCAGGTCTGGCGCGAGCTGATGGAGATCAATCCGAAATACTCGTTCAAAGAGCATCTCGCGCGCCTCCCGTTCCGCGATCCCGCCGACGCCGAGCGCCTGGCCGAGGGCTTGAGGAAAGCCGACGTTCCGATCTGATGGTCCGGCTTTCCCGCGCGGCGAGGCCTGAAAACGATCCGCGTCAATCCGGCCATCGTTTCGCCGTCCGCGTTCATGTATTGTGCACTGCTGAAACCACCGTCTGGTTTCGTTGTTTGCGCCTGGAGAGAGGTCGCCTCGGCCTTCAATGATTTGGATTGTTTTCGCATTGATGACCGGCGCGGCCGTGCTCTGCGCCCTGTGGCCGCTCGCCCGCCGGCGCGCCGCGAGCGACGGCGAGGCGCGCTCGGTCGCCTTTT
>DATGLU010000329.1:0-3112 GCA_035294045.1 Roseiarcus sp.
GTGCTGCTGGCGACGCCCTGCGTCGCGCTGCTGCTCGGCTCGCTCAACGGCGCGCTTATCGTGGCGGGACGGCTGCAGCCCTTCATCGCGACCTTGGCGATGATGGTCGCCGCGCTCGGCCTCGGCCGCCTAACCGCCGGCCAGGACAATGCGGTCGTGCCGGTCTATACCGGCACCAACGCGACCGAAGCATTCGAAATCCTGCGCTCGATGGTCGGCGGCGTGCTGCCGATGCCGGGCGTCTTCTTCCTCGCCGCGATCATCCTGTTCGGCGCGATCCTGCGCTTCACCTCGTTCGGCCGCTATATCTATGCGATCGGCGGCAATATCGAGGCGGCGCGCCTCTCCGGCGTCAATGTCGTCCAGGTGCAATTCACGGCGTACCTTTTGTCCGGGCTTCTCGCCGGCGTCGCCGGCGTGTTGTTCGTCGCGCAATACCGCCAGGGCAAGCCCGACGCCGGGACCGGCCTGGAGCTCGACGCGATCGCCGCGGTGGTGATCGGCGGCACCAGCTTGATGGGCGGGCGCGGCGGCCTTGCCGGCACGCTGGTCGGCGTGCTGATTTTCGGCCTGCTCTCCGACATCCTTCAATTGCAGAATATCGATTCGAACGTTCAGCTCGTCATGAAAGGGCTGATCATCGTCTGCACGGTTCTCGTGCAGGAGCAGAATCTCGGCCAGCTCATCGCCAGGCTCCGGCGCATCGCGCCGCCGCCGACGCGCGAGCCGGCGGGATCGGCCGGCGCCGATCGGTCGCCGGAACTTCTTCAAACTGTGAAAGTACGGGAGGACTTCGATGAAGCGTCGTGATTTTCTCAAATTGTCGACAGCGGTCGCCGGAGCGACGCTGACTACATACCTGCCGAGCGGCTGGCAGGCGCAGGCCGCGGCGAAATGGAAGGTCGGCTTCAGCCAATGCACCACGCTGGAGCCGTGGCGCGTGCAATTCAACAAGGAGATCGAGGCGGAGGCTAAGAAGCATCCGGAAGTCGATCTCATCATCACCGACGGCCTCGACAAGACCGAGAAGCAGGTCGCCGACGTCGAGAATCTGATCGTCCAGCAAGTCAACGTCCTCTTGATCTCGCCGAAGGAATCGGCCGGCCTGACCGGCGTCGTCGACAAGGCGATCGACGCCAAGATTCCGGTGATCGTGCTCGACCGCAATGTCGACACGAAGCGGATCACCCAGTTCATCGGCGGCGACAACAAGCTGATCGGCCAGAAGGTCGGCGAATATGCGGTGAAGCTGCTCGGCGGCCCGGGCAAGGCGCAGGGCAATGTCGTCGAAATCTGGGGCGGCATGGGCACCCAGCCGGCGCATGACCGGCACGACGGCTTCCACGAGTTCACCGACAAGGAGCCCGGCATCAAAATGCTGCTCAACAATCAGTCGGGCGACTGGAAGCAGGATCAGGCCTACAACATCATGACGACGGCTTTGCGCAACAACGAGAAGATCGATCTCGTCTACGGCCACAATGACCCGATGGCCTATGGCGCGTATCTCGCCGCAAAGGACGCCGGCCGCGAGAAGGACATCAAGTTCTTTCTCGGCATCGACGGCTTGCCGGATGAAGGCGTCGAATGGGTCAACAAGGGCCTGTTGACCGCCACCTTCCGTTATCCGACGCCCGGCGCCGAAGGCCTGCGCCAGGCGATCAAGCTGCTGAACGGCGAAAAAATCCCGCCCGTGATCACCTTGCCGACCTTGCTGATCACCAAGGAGAACGCGCCGGAGATTCTCAAGGAGAACGGGCTGCAGTAAGCGGCGGTACGAGAACCCCTTCTCCCCGCTTCGCGGGGAGAAGGTGGCGCGAAGCGCCGGATGAGGGGCTGCGCCGGCCTGTGAAGGTACGCGCCCCCTGAGTCGGCAATCAGCAGGCGTCCTTCGAATCGCTCATCGGCAAGTTCAGCGCTGCCCCTCATCCGGCCGCGCTTCGCGCCGCCACCTTCTCCCCGCAAAGCGGTGAGAAGGGAATGAGCGCGCGCGCCTGCGTCCCTCAGTAGCCGTGCGGCGCCAGTTCGGCTTGCGTCGGCAGGCGACCGTTCGGCGTCAGCTTGTCGACCAGGCTGGGCAGAACCAGCGAAAGCTGGCTGAGCAATTCCTGCTCGCTGACGCCGGCCTGGCGGGCGAGATCGCTGATCGTCTGCTGGCCGAGCGCCGAGCCGACCTGGGAAGGCGAAACCGGCTGATTGGGCCCCGAACCGACCCAGGAATTGACCGCCTCGCCATAGCCGGCGTTCTGGAATTTTTGCACGAGATCGGTCAGGCCGCTGAGCAGGCCCCCGCCTTGCTGCGGCGCCGGCGAGGAGGTCGGCGCCGCGGGCTGAGCGGGCGCCGCCGAGCGATTGCTGAGATATTTACCAAGCAGGAGCGCGCCGGCGGCGATGGCGAGCGGCGTCGCGACATTGCCGCCCGGAACCGCGCCCTGCAAAGCGTCGTCGAAAAGTCCCATGGCGACCTCCTCGTGAATGAACCGGAATCAACAGCGCGAACGCTGCGCCGCGGCGCGGCGAATTTTTAGGACCCGCCGCTTGCAAAGCGTCCGGCCGCGACGATACCGCCTTGCCTTTTATGCGTCCATCGCGGATGCTCCGCCGCCATATCGGGACGAAGCGCGCCCGATTTTGACCGAGCGCGACGCTCGCCAGCAAGGGGTGGACACTATGGGGATCATAGCCTGGATCATTCTCGGACTCGTCGCCGGGTTCATCGCCAGCAAAATCGTCAACAAATCCGGCGAAGGTTTTCTGCTCGATATCGCGCTCGGCGTGATCGGCGCGCTGGTCGGCGGCTTCCTGTTCAACCTGGTCGGCCATCAAGGCGTCACCGGCTTCAATCTGTGGAGCCTGTTCGTCGCGGTGATCGGCGCGATCGTCGTGCTCCTCGTCTACCGCGCGGTGGTGAAAGCCTAAGTCGCCGGCGTACTGGCTTCGCCGTCATTCCCGCGCGAGCGGGAATTGAGGGAATCGCGGTATCGAAGGAGAGATCGTACTGGATTCCCACTTTCGTGGGAGCGATAAGCGCGTTCAATTCCACCGCGCGGCCGCTTCGTCGTCCGCGCTCTTCGGCTCGACCCAGTCGCCGAGCGCGCCGCCGACAAGATGC
>DATGLU010000330.1:0-6001 GCA_035294045.1 Roseiarcus sp.
CCTACGAATGGATTGCTTCGTCGCTACGCTCCTCGCAATGACGGACCTTTTCGCAATGGCGAGCGCGTTCAGGTCAGGTTGCGGCGGCGCGCCAGCTCGGCTTCGCTTGGCTCGGCAAGCTGGAAATCGCCGGTCTTGACCTCGCCGTCGGGCGCGTAATTGGCGACGATGACGCCGGTCGGGTACGATTTCGCCTTGATGAGTTTCAGGCCGGCCGGAACGGCGCCGTCGCCGAACAGGCGCTTGCCCTTGCCGAGCACGATCGGGAAGATCAGCACGCTGAATTCGTCGATCAGGCGGCTCCTCCACAAAGTCTGGAGGAAATCGCTCGAGCCCTGGACGAGCAGGTCGGGGCCGTCCTCGCTTTTCAGCTTTTTCAGCGAGGCGACAGCGTCCTCGCCCAGCCATTGGCTGTTGCGCCAGGTCAGGTTCGGCTTGGCGCGCGAGGCGACGTATTTCGTTACCTCGTTGAAGGTTTTCGCGATCGGGTCGTTTGGATCGGCGACATAGGGCCAATGCGCCGCGAAAATGTCGTAGGTCTTGCGGCCGAGGAGCAAGTCGAACGGCCGGCCGAAAATTTCGCCCATCGACCCGCCGAGCGCTTCGTCGAAATGCGGCGCGGTCCAGCCGCCAAAGGCGAAGCCGCCGGTCGGGTCTTCGTCCGGCCCGCCGGGGGCCTGCATGACGCCGTCGAGGCTGACGAAAGCGGCGGCGATGATCCTGCGCATTTTTGAAAATCTCCTGCTTGAGCAAGGTGCGATGAGCCGAGGACGGATCGCGCCGCGCAGCGCCGACAGGACGAGGCAAAAAATTTGTCGCTGCAGCGTAATTGAGCGGCAGCGCGTCCGCTCAGCGCGCGGCGCCCGCCGCGGGCGCCAGCCCGTCGCGCACCCAGCCGTCGAAAATCGCCAGCGCCGCCTCGGCGAAAGCGGAATCGTTGATGTGAGCGTCGACTTCGACCAGCGCGACCGAGGGCGGCGCGCTGCGGCGCGCTTCGTCGAGAAAGGCGGCGAGCGCTTCGGGCTCGTGCAGCGGCTCGCCCGGCCGGTCCCAGCCCTGCACGCCGCGAAGCGGCAGCAGATAGGCGGTCGGGCCTTTCGCTGCGGCGAGCTTTCGCGCGATGAGTCTCGCGACGCCGCGCCGCTCTTCGGCGGTGGCCGTCACCGAGGCGAGCAGGCGGTTATGCGCATGGTAGTTGCGCGCTTCGGACGTCTTCGCGCCGGGCCGCCAGGTCGGAAAATCGATCATGTCCACGGCGCCCGGCGCGACGAGCTGGGGCACGCCGCGGCGGCCGGCCGCTTCGAGCCGGTCGGGCCCGGCGCTGACCACCGAATCGGAGAAATGGTTGGCGAGCTCCTGCAGGCTGAAATCCATCACCGCGGCGAAACGTCCCTCCGCGGCCAGCGCTTCGAAGGCGCGCCCGCCCATGCCGGTCGTATGGAAGACGGCGACCTCGTAGCCGCGCGCTTCGAGCGCCGGCAGCAAGGTCTCCATATAGGAGAGGCAGCTCTTGCCGAGCGAGGTCATGCCGATCAGCGGCCTTTCGCCGCGCGGCGGCCGCGCCGCGCGGCAGGCGCCGACAATCGCGCCGGCGGCCTGGGCGAGCGCCGATCGGCAAATGTCGTTGAGCCCATAGAGGCCGCCGGCCCAGAGCATCATCATCAAATCGGGCGGTATGCGCTCCGGCGGAATGAGATGCGAATAGGCGACGGTCGAGACAATGCATTTCGGCGCGCCGAGCGGCAGCGAAGCGGCGACATCGAGGGCGAGGTCCGTACCCATCGTGCCGCCGAGCGCCAGCATGCCGTCGATGCGCCGTGCCTGATAGGCGCGCCGCGCCAGGATCGCCGCGCCCTCCGCCATCTTGGCGACGGCGCGGTTTTCATCGCCCAAAGCGGCGAGGCCTGCTAGCGTCGCGCCGGCCGCGGCGGCGACCTCGCGATTGGCGAAATCGGGTCGAAGCGCGCCGCTCGCGAGCACGCCGACATCCATGAAGAGCGTCTTGCCGCCGGCTTCCGCGATGCAGGTCTTGAGGAATTCGAGCTCCGGCGACTTGGTGTCCGCCGTGCCGATCAAGAGGATGGTCGGAGCATCGCTCATCGCCCCTCGCAAATAGGCGTCACGCCGTCTTCAGCCGCTGCGGCCGCGCGCCGAGGCCGGCGGCGATCCTCGCCGCGGCGGCGCGCACAGCGGCGCCGTGGCGCTCGATCGTCTTGGCGTCGACCCGCGCCGTCGGGCTGGCGATCGAGATCGCGCCGACCGCTTCGCCGGACGCGGCGAGAATCGGCGCCGCGACGCTCGATACGCCGTCCTCGAAGCCTTGGTCGTTGGCGGCGAAGCCGGATTGCCGCGCCTCGGCGACGCGCCGCTTCAATTCGGCGAGACTGGCGATCGAATGGCGCGTCAGCTTGGCGAGCGGCTGGGCGAAGGCCGCGCGGCGGAGGCTCTCCGTCCCGAACGCGAGGCAGACGATTCCGGACGCCGTGCAGTTGAACGGCAGGCGCGTGCCGAGCGCCACGGCGACGCGATGGGCGCGGGCGCTCTCGCAGACATAGATCGTCGACAGCGTCGCGCCGGCGAGCGCCGAGACATGCACCGTCTCGCCGGTCTCGGCCGACAAGTCGTCGACGATCGGCCGCGAGACGTCGATGAAGGGAAACGCCGCCTCGCGCAGCCGCGCCAGGCGCAGCAGGCTCGGCCCCAGCCGGTAGAGGCGCGATTCCGAATCCTGTTCGACGAAGCCGCCCGCGGCGAGCGACAGCAATAGCCGGCGCGTCGTCGCTTTGTCGAAGCCGGACTGCTTGGCGATCTCGCTGAGGCCGAGCTCCGGCGTCGAACGGTCGAACCTGTCCAAAAGCGACAGCGCTTTTTCGACGGTGCTCATGGCTTCGCTTTGCGCCCCCGCGGCGGACGCTTCCACCAAGCGCCCAACTTGCTTCTTGACTCGGGCGGTCGGCGTTTGCAAGTCTATATTCGAAATAAAGGTTCATTATTTGAACCGATAGGCAGAAGCGGCTCGGGCCAGATGAACGGCGCAGCGACGAGAGAGAGGGAGCGCGTCGATCGCTTGATCGACCGCGAGCAGGCGCGATTTGCCGCCAAACATCCCAAGTCCCAAGCGGCCTGGACTGAAGGCAGGCGACATTTCCTTTATGGCGGTCCGTCGCATTGGATGCGGCGCTGGGCCGGCGGCTTTCCGATCTATGTTGAAAGCGCTGAGGGCGCGCGCATCAGGGACATCGACGGATTCGACTATGTCGATTTCTGCCTCGGCGATACGGGCGGCATGTGCGGCCACGCGCCCGAGGCGGTGACCGCCGCAATCAGCCGGCAGCTCGCCCGCGGCGCGACCACCATGCTGCCGACCGAGGATAGCCTGTGGGTCGGCGCCGAGCTGGCGCGCCGCTTCGGCTTGCCGTACTGGACGCTGACGACCTCGGCGACCGACGCCAATCGCGCGGCGATCAGGATCGCGCGGATGATCACCGGGCGCGACAAGGTTCTCGTCTTCTCGCGCTGCTACCATGGCGGCGTCGAGGAGGCGCATGTCGAACTTGTCGACGGGCGGATGGCTTTGCGCAATCAGATCCATCCGAACGGGGTCGATCATCGCCGCGTCTCGAAAGTCGTCGAGTTCAACGATGGTCCGGCGCTCGAAGCCGCCTTGGCCGAGCGCGACGTCGCTTGCGTCCTCGCCGAGCCGGTCATGACCAATTTCGGCATGATCCCGCCGCAGCCCGGCTTTCACGCCGCTCTGCGCGAAGCGACGCGGCGGACGGAGACGCTGCTGATCCTCGACGAGACGCACACGCTGTCGAGCGGGCCCGGCGGCTATGGGCGCGAGCATGGGCTCGATCCCGACATGCTGACGATCGGCAAGGCGGTGGCCGGCGGACTGCCCTGCGGCGCGCTCGGCGTTTCGCAGAATGTCGCGGAGCGGATGTGGCGCGTCGCGCCATTCGTCGATCCGCGCGAGCGGCAGAGCGCTCATCTCGGCATGGGCGGAACGCTGGCCGGCTCGGCGCTGACCGTCGCGGCGATGCGCGCCGTACTCTCCGAAATTCTGACGCCCGCGGCCTTCGCGACGATGATCGCGAGCGCCGGCCGGCTCGCCGAGGCGGCCGAGCGCGTCATCGCGAAACACGGCCTTCCCTGGCGCGTCACGCGCGTCGGCGCCCGATCGGAAATCATGTTCGCGCCGCATCCGCCGCGCAACGGCGCGGAGGCGGCGGCGATGCGGCAAGGCCGGCTCGAGACCCTGCTGCACGCCTTCTATCTCAACGAAGGCGTGCTCGTGACGCCGTTCCATACGATGCTGCTGATGTGCCCGGCGACCAGCGAGAGCGATGTCGACCGCCATGCGGAAGTCTTCGACCGCTTCGCGGCGATGGCGATCGCCGAGGGCGTCGCATGACCGGGCTGGCTTTCAGCCTTGGTGGCAAGACCGCGCTGGTCACGGGAGCCGGGCAGGGGATCGGCGCGGCTATCGCCACCCGCTTCGCCGAAGCCGGCGCGCGCGTCGTCGCGGCGAACCGCACCGTCGAGCAGGCGCGCGCCCTGGCCGCATCTTTGGTCAAGCGCGGTCTCGACGTCGCCGCGGAGCCTTTCGCCGATCTTTCGCGGACCGGGCTGACCAAATTGGTCGAGCGCGTTGCGCGGGAAGGGCTCGACATTCTCGTTCACAATGCCGGCTCCTGTCCGTGGGCCGGGCTCGAGGAAATGAGCGAGGAGGTCCTGGACGCGGCGCTCGATGTCAATTTGCGCGCCTGTTTCTGGCTGACCCAGGCGGCGATCCCGCATTTCCGCGCGCGCGGCGAAGGCCGCATTCTCGTGACCTCTTCCGTCACCGGTCCGCGCGCCGCGATGGTCCGCGCCGCGCATTACGCGGCCGCCAAAGCCGGCGTGAACGGCTTCATCCGCGCCGCGGCTTTGGAGCTTGCTTGCGACCGCATCACCGTCAACGGCGTCGAGCCGGGCTTCATCGCCAAGCCGGGGCGCGGAGAGCTCGGCGGCGCCGAGACGATGGCGAGAATTGCAGGGTACATTCCGCTCGGCGCGATGGGCGAAGCTGACGACGTCGCTTACGCGATGCTGTATTTGGCTTCGCCGCAGGCAAAATACGTCACCGGCCAGACGATCGTCGTCGATGGCGGCGCGCTGCTGCCCGAGACCGGCTATGCGATGGATGCGACGAGGAGGGCGTCATGACCGGACGCCTTGCCGGCCGCAGGGCCCTGATCGCCGGCGCGAGCACGGGGATCGGCCGCGCGACGGCCGAGCGCTTCGCCGAGGAAGGGGCGGACATCGTCCTGTTCGGCCTCGGCGGCGAGTCTCTTGACGCCGTCGCGCAAGCCTGCGGCGGGATCGCCGCGCATGGCGACGTGACCAGCCGGGCGGATATCGCCGCGGCGGTTTCGGCGTGCGGCGCTCGGCTCGATATCCTGGTCAACGCTGTCGGGATCATTCAGCCGGACATGCCGCTCGCCATCGAGGACGAAAGCTGGGCGCGGACTTTCTCGGTCAATGTCGGCGGCGCGATGGCGCTGTGCCGCGCCGCCTTGCCGCTGCTGCTCCGAAGCGGCCGCGGCGCCGTGGTCAATATCGCTTCCGTGGCGGCGTTCAACGCGTCGCCGGCGACGACGAGCTACGCGGCGAGCAAGGCGGCGCTGGTCTCGTACACCCGCTCGCTCGCGCACGCCCATGGCGGCGACGGCTTGCGCGCCAATTGCGTGGCGCCCGGCTGGGTTCGGACGCCGATGAGCGCGATGGAGATGGCGCTCGCCGCCGAAGCGAGCGGCGCCACGCCCGAGGAGGAATTCGAAAAGCTCGCCGGGCGGATCGCGCTGCGCCGGATCGCGGCGCCCGAGGAGATCGCCGCCTGCTGCTTGTTTCTGGCTTCGGACGAAGCCTCTTTCGTCACCGGCGCCGTTCTGGTCGCCGACGGAGGCGGCCGTTCGCCGACCCATTCGCGCGCAGCGTGAGAGGCAGGCGTTCGAAGGTC
>DATGLU010000331.1:0-2390 GCA_035294045.1 Roseiarcus sp.
AACACAATATTAACGTGAACTCCCTGGCGCCTGGGAATATCGCGACGCCGCTCAATGCGCATCTTCGCGGGCCTGACATGGGGGCCTATATAGCGCAGATGCGGGCGTTGACGCCGACCGGACGCGACTTCCTGCAACCCGAAGAGCTGACGGGCACCGCGGTCTACCTTGCGAGCGAGGATTCCGATTCAGTGCACGGCGCGTGCGTGATCGTGGACGCCGGCTGGTCGGCTTGGTGAGGAGCATGCGCTCAAACGCCCAATGGCGCGCTGGCCGACCAAGGTGTCATCTCGACGGCGCCTGCAGCGCTGCTACTTCGCCATGACGAGCCGATCGGGGCGCTTTACCTCGATCTCGACGAAAGCGATCGGCTTATCGCCGCCATTCATCACGTCGTGGGTGACGCCTGCGGGACGCATGTAGCTATGGCCAGCGGACATCGGCGCGTCGCTCACGTTCTGCCCGTCATGGATGCGAAGAATGGCGTCGGTCAGCAAGACGACGAAATAAGGCCAGCCATGCGTGTGCCATCCGGTCGCCGCGCCCGGCGCAAAATCCCAACGCGTGATGCGCGCGACGTCGTCCTCATGGAGTTGGGTGGGAACGGCAGGGATATCGCAGTTGAAGGACATGATAGACCCTCCTCCTCACATCGCTGTAAAAACAATCCGCGGCTTCTCTCTCCGGCGTGGGAGGAGGTTAGCTGCGCGTCTGGCGCAGGCGATCGAGAAAAATCGCGACGATGATGACGCAGCCGAGCAGGATTTGCTGGACGTATCCGCCAACTTCCAACAGGTCCATGGAGTTCGACAGCATGGTGACGAAGAGCGTCCCCAAAATGACCGGCCCGACGCCGCCGACGCCCCCTTGCAAGCTGACGCCTCCGATGACTGCGGCGGCGATGCTTTCAAGCATCAAGCTGCCGCCGAGATTAGGCTCGCCCGATCCGGTCCTTGCGGTGAGCATCAGCGCGCCGAAAGAAGCCAGCAAAGAGCAGACGAGATAAGCAAGGCCGAGAAAGCGTTTGCTCGGCAAACCGGCGAGATAGGCGGCGCGGGGATTGTTGCCGATCAGGTAAAGAGATCGCCCGAATATGGTGTGGTTCAGCAGGAAATAGAGTCCCAGGCAGACCAGGATTGCGATCGTCAGCGGAATCGAAACTCCCGGAATGAGTACGCCGTTATAGAACAGCCTGCTAAACACGTCCGGCACATTGAAGACGGGGCGGCCGCCCGAAATCGTCGTCGCCAATCCGAGACAAATATTGAGGCTTCCAAGGGTGACGACAAATGGATTGATTCTCAGCCACGATACAAAAAACCCGTTGAACAGGCCGACCAGCGCGCCAAACCCGAACCCGGCAATCAGGCCGGCGGCCACCACAATAAAGTCCGGAGCGCCGGCCGCCGCCGAGCCGGTCATGACGAGAGCGCTCACGACGCTGACGGCGGAGACCGCGGTCCCGAGCGACAGATCGAACCCCCGAGTCAGGATCACCATCATCTGCGCCGAGGCGAAGAGAACAAGATAGCTCGATTGATTCAGAACGTTGACGATGTTGCGAAGCGAGAGCACGCGCGGCTCGAACGCATAGACCGCCAACTCCATCGCGATCATGAGGAGAGGCAGGCTGAGGATAAGCAACCAGCCGAGCAGCCCCCTGCCTCTCGCCGGGTTGGCTTTTGAGACAAGCGCCGCGTCAGTCAACGGACGCCCTCCGCTTCGCAATCTCGTCCAAGGCCACGGCGAGCACGACGATGCATCCGAGGAAGATTGTCTGGATCCGCGGATCGATTTTCAGGAGATCCATCGCGTCCGTCAGGATCAACAGAAAGAAGGCGGCTAGCGTGACCATTTCCACTCTGCCGACGCCGCCTTTCAAACTGACCCCGGCGATCACAGCCGCCGCAATGCTTTCCAGCGTGAGCTGCGCGCTGATCACCGCCTGTCCCGAGCCGATCTGGGCGGTAAGCGCCAGCCCAGAGATGGCGGCGAGAATGGAGCAGAATGCGTAGGCAAGGATGAGGTAGGTCTTTGTGCGCACGCCGGAAACGGTCGCCGCCTGGAGATTGCCGCCAATCGCATAGAGGTAACGCCCCATGCGGGTAAAGTTCTGGATGAACCATACGAGCGCCACGACCAGCGCGGCGAGATAGACCGCCGTCGGCAGTTGCAGCCACAAGCCTCGTCCGAAGCCGTCGACATAGGCCTGCGGCATTCCATAGACCGGGATGCCGTTGGTCAGAAGCAGCGCGACGCCGGTCGCGATCGACATCGACCCGAGCGTGACGATGAACGGCGAAACTTTGAGGAAGGCGACGCTCAAGCCGTTGACCAAGCCGACCGCCAAGCCGCTGCCGATCCCGGAGAGCACGCCGAGAAGCACGATA
>DATGLU010000332.1:0-2759 GCA_035294045.1 Roseiarcus sp.
TCGAGCAGATATTCCCAATAGCCGGCGAATTCCTGCCTGCCGACGATCAAGGCGCGGGTGATCGGCGCGCTGCCGCCGCCGGCGACGACGACGGGATCGCCAATCGCGGCGTCGCTCATCCGGCCAAGCTCCAGCGCCGGCAAGTCAAGCGGGCCCAAGGCCTGGACGAGGCCGAAGCCGGTCTCCTGGTCGTAAGCCAGCGGATGAGCCGGGGTGACCCGCCCATCGGCGGCGGTCAGCCAGACGCTCTCGGCCTCGGTGATCAGGTAGCCGATCGTCACGACGAGGCCGCTGTCGCGAATGACGACGCCGCTGCCCGAGCGCTCCGAGCCGAGAATGCCAGCGGTGAACGCGTCGTCGGGTATCTTGGCCTGGAGCGCGACCAGGGATTTCAGCGCCCGGTCGAGATCGAAATGCAAGTCGTCGTGCTGCGGCTGGGTCGGCGGCGCGTCCAAACGGGATTTCTCGATCATCGCTGTCATCCTATTCTTTTTCGCCGCCGCCTCTTCCCGTTTAGATAGAACGCTAACGCGCGGGCGCAAGGATCGCAATTTTTGGGGCTTTCCGCCCGATTTTGGCGAAGTACGCTCGCCCGCCTTGGGCGCTGGCGGGCGCCGCCGCTTCGCGAGGCCGAGGCGCTTCGGGCCGCGGGATCGGATCGCCAACCTCAATTCGCCGCGCGCCCGGCCGTTCCATCTCTTGCGAGGTAGCGGTCGCCTCTTCCGCTGCGGATGCAATCCGTGACACGATAGCCGCCGGCGTTCCAGTTTGGAATTTTTTATGGACCGATTGGACTGCGACCGCGCTTTCGTCGCGGTCCTGGAGACCGGCAGCTTCTCGCGCGCCGCCGCACGGATGGGCGTCAGTTCAGGCCAGGCGTCGAAACTGGTGGCGAGGCTCGAAGGCGAGCTCGGCGTGCGGCTGATCAACCGCACGACGCGCGCTCTGTCCGCGACCGAAGCCGGCCAAGCCTATTACGAGCGCCTGAAAGGGCTGATCGAGGAATTCGACGCGCTCGACGCGGCGGTGCGCAATGTCGCCGGCGCGGCCAAAGGGCGCTTGCGCGTCACCGCGCCGCTGACCTTCGGCACGATGCGGCTCGCCCCCGACCTGATCGAATTCGCAGAGGCGTATCCCGACATCGAGCTCGATGTGAGCTTCACCGACCGCACGGTCAATCTGATCGACGAAGGCTTCGACATGGCGGTGCGGATCGGCGGCCCGGCCGATTCGAGCCTCATCGCGCGGCGGCTCTGCGAAGTCGGCATCGTCACCGCCGCCTCGCCGGCTTATTTGAAGGCGCACAAAACGCCGAAAGCCCCGGCCGACCTGGCCGGGCACGCCTGCATTGTCGACACCAATTTCCGCGATCCGCTGGTCTGGCGCTATCGCGTCAATGGCGAGACGATCGGCGTGCCGGTCAAGCCGCGGGCGCGGTTCTCGAACGCCGAGGCCTGCCTCAGAGCCGGCGAAGCCGGGCTCGGCGTGGTTCGCCTGCCGAATTTCGCCGTGGGGCGCAGCATCGCGAAAGGCGCCCTGGTTCCAGTTTTGGCGAGCTTTGCAACCGAGCCGGGCGGCGCCTTCGCTCTCTATCCGCCGGGCCGGGGCCTGGCTTTGAAAGTGCGCGTCCTGGTCGATTTTCTCGCCGCCCGGTATCGCGGCGGCGCGGCTTGGGAATCCGACGATTAATTCCGTTTCGGAAAGAAATTTTGCCGAATCGGCGGCATAACAACGCGATCGGAAATGCTTATTCTGGATAGAAGCCGACCGGCTCGCCGTGGCGAGCGCCTCGCCCCGCCTTCGCTCCGATCTGAAAGGCAATGACGATGATCGATTCCCGCACCGCGCCCTATGGCCTTTTCGGCCTCCGCCTCGCTCTTGGAATCCTGTTTCTGGCGCACGCTTCGTTGAAGATTTTCGTCTTCACGCCAGCTGGCTTCGCGCATTTCTTCGGCATGCTCGGCCTGCCGGCCTGGTTCGCCTACCTGACCATCCTCTGGGAAGTGCTCGGCGGCGCCGCGCTCATTCTCGGCGTTTGGCCGCGCATCGCGGCGCTCGCGGCGGCCCCGATCCTTCTCGGCGCCATCGCCTTCGTGCATGGTTCGGCCGGCTTCTTCTTCACCGATCCGAATGGCGGCTGGGAATTCCCGGCCCTGTGGACCGTCGGCCTTGTCGTCCTCGCGCTTTGCGGCGACGGCGCCTTCGCGCTGGTCCCAACTCCGCTCGCGCAACTCGGCGGCGATTTCGCCCGCCGCGCCGCCTAAGCGCGGCGCGCTTACGCCGCCGCGGCGGCTTCCGCCTTCGTCGCCATCGCCGCGGCGATCAGCCGAAAATCCTGTTCGCTGATCTCGACGACGCCAAAGCGAAACGGATAGGCCCAATTCCGACGGCCCGCCGTCAATTGCAAAGCGTCAAGCAACGGCGCGATCGGCGCGGCTTCCGCGTCGATCCAGGCGATGTCGCGCCGCGCCGGCCGAAAACCCTGGCCCATATCGGCGATATAGGGCTCGCGCTCCCGCAAAGAACCGAGCGCGGTGAAGGCTTGCAGGCGATCGGCCCCGCGGAAGCTCGCGGTCGGCGAATAGCAGACAATTCCGTCGCCGGGTTTCATGCGCTTCAGCGGCGCAACCTTGCCGTGGCAGGCTTGCACGAAGCCGCCGGCGAGGCCGCGCCGGACATGCTCGGCCGCGGCGACGACGATCCAGTATTTGCGCCTCCGAATTCTCCTCAGCGAGTTCGTATGCGCAAGTTTAGGCGGC
>DATGLU010000333.1:0-4133 GCA_035294045.1 Roseiarcus sp.
GATCCTCGAAGCGGGCATGGTTCGATCCGTCGATCGGCGGCTCGAACTCGACCGCGCCGTCGCTCCACCTGACGCGCCCCAACTCCTTGCCTTCGAGCATCAGGCTGGCGGAGCTGCGGTCCAAATAGAGGAGGGCGAATCCGAGCTTCACGCCGCCTTTGGCGCCGAGGCTGATCCCTTTTGGCCGCAATTCTTGCTGCTCGTACCATTCGAGCTGGCTGGAAAACTCTTCGAGCGTGATTTCCGGCTGCTTCGCCTTCAATCTCACCCCCGATTCGCCGTCATGGACGAATTCGACGCCCGCCGCTTCCAGCGCGGCGCGCAATTGCGACGTATCGACCATCAGCAGCCGGCGCTTTTCCCGCTCGAACAGGCTGATGGCGGTTTCGCTGACGCCGACCTTGCTTGCAAGGTCGAATTCGGACCAGCCGAGAAGTTCGCGACCCGCTTTGACCTGTTCGGGCGTCACGCCGGCTTTGGCGAAACGGTCGAGGACCCGGCGCCGAAGCTGGGCGATCTGCCCATCCTCCTTCGGCTTGGCGGGCGCGACCGGCCGAGCCGGGCTGCTGGCGGCGTACGAAACCGGCAGATGAGCGCGCTTGATCCGAACGCCGAGCAGGTCGTCGTCGGTCGTGAAGGCGACGCCGGCCCCTTCCAAGCATCGCTGCAGATCGGCTAACGTCCGCGGATAGGGCTGGCGCTTGCCCGCTTCGAAGTCGGCGATCGTCGCGCGGCTGACTTTCGAGAGAACGGCTAGATCTCGCTGCGACAAGCCGAGCAGTCCGCGCGCCGCGCGGAGCTGACCTGCGGTAATCGATTCCATGCGGCCCCCCCAGTCCAATGTCGAGCTTTTGGCGCAAAGTACCACATTTGGCCTGATCTCGGCATGATTGCGCGGAACAGCGTTGGCGTACGGTTAATGGATTGTTGCGCCGCTGTTCATCCCAGAGGGATGTCGACAGGGCGATGCAAATCCGCCCGTCGAACACCCAGAAATTCTGTTGCGTTTGAAGGGCAATGGCCTGACCTCGCCAATCGCCCGAGAACGAAATGCAATCCCACGGCGCCTCGCGGCTACTGGAATTGTGACGGACTATCTGATGGTCTAAATTGTTCTCAAGCTTGGTTTTTGACCTGACCAAATCAGGACGAGTCATGCAGATATCCGTCACAGAAGCAAAGGGACAGTTGACCGAGTTGATCCGGCGGGCCGAGGCTGGCGATGAAGTCATATTGACCCGACATGGCCAGCCCGCCGTGCGGCTGGCGCCGATCAAGGCGACGCCGGACCGGAAGGCGCGCCGCGCGCTTCTCGATGTCGTCCGAGCCTCCGCCGCCGCCAACGCAACGACCGGTCCAAGCGCAGCGCGCAGCCAAGATTTCCTCTACGGCGACAACGGCCTGCCTGGATGATAGCGGTCGACACATCGGCGCTGTAGCGATAGACGTTCATCCCGCAGCGCTGAATTTCGGCGATTGCTTTGCTTATAAGTGGCGAAAGAGCGTGGCTGCCGGCTGCTCTATGTCGGAGAGGATTTTAGCCGGACCGATGTCGAAAGGGCTCTCGCCTAGCGTAGCCCTCCAGCGTTTTTGGCTGCCGCTGGGCTAGAAACCGCACGCGAAAGTTTCAAGAACCTCAAGGCCGGATCTGTGCAGAAACCGGTCGCTTCATCGACCGCAACGTTGATGGGCGTCGGAAGGCGGGAAGGCGCAGACCATTTGAACGCGCCCGGGGGTGCCGCCTTGGCTCCCCGAGCAGGACTCGAACCTGCGACCATTCGATTAACAGTCGAATGCTCTACCAGCTGAGCTATCGGGGATCAGGCCGGGCGCCGCGCATATAGCACGATTTCGCGGCTTGAGAAGCGCCTAAAATCCGCCACCGCGCGAGAGGTGTTGCGCCGCTTATTCGCGGCGTTGCGCTGGCTGCGCCGCTGCGTCACGATCGGCGCGATGCTTGATCCGGCCCTTCATCCCGAATTGCTCAGCCCGGCCGAAATGGGCGTCGCGGACCAACTCGCGATCGCCGGCGGAACGCCCGGAATCGTCCTAATGGAGGCGGCCGGCAAAGCGGTCGCCGACGAGGCGACGCGGATGGCGCGCTCGGGCGGCCGGATCGCCGTGCTTTGCGGGCCGGGCGCAAATGGCGGCGATGGTTTCATTGCGGCGCGACTCCTCGAAGCGCGGGGCTATCGGGTCAGAACGGCTCTGCTCGGCCGGCTGGAAAATCTGAAAGGCGACGCCGGCGAGGCGGCCCGTCGCTACGGCCGACGGCCCGAGCTGGCGATGGCGCTCGATCTTGCCGAAATCGACCTGATCATCGACGCGCTTTACGGCGCCGGGCTTGACCGCGACCTGACGGGAGAATCCCTTGCGCTGGTCGGGCGGATCAACGAAGCCGGCCGGCGCGGCGGCCGTCCGGTCCTGGCGGTCGATTTGCCGTCTGGCCTTGACGGCGCGACCGGCGCCGTGCGCGGCGCGGCGGTCGAAGCCGACGCCAGCGTCACCTTTTTCCGGTTGAAGCCCGGGCACCTGCTTCTGCCGGGCCGCGGCCTCTGCGGCCGCCTCGTCCTGGCCGATATCGGCATCCCGCCAGCAACGCTCGCGACGATCGCGCCGAAGGCTTTCGCCAACGCCCCGGCGCTGTGGCGCGCCGCCTTGCCAAAGCTCGACGCCTCCGGCCACAAATATTCGCGCGGCCATGCGCTCGTCGTCTCGGGCGGCGCCAGCCATACCGGCGCGGCGCGGCTCGCCGCCCGCGGCGCTTTGCGCGCCGGCGCCGGCCTGGTCACGGTGGCGACGCCGCCCGACGCTTTGGCGATCAACGCCGCTCATCTGACGGCGATCATGGTCGCGCCGTTTGAAGGCCCGGACGGGCTTGCCGCTCTGCTCGCCGATCGGCGCCGCAACGCGGTCGCGCTGGGTCCCGGCCTCGGCGTCAACCCGGCGACTGAGGCGCTGGTCGAGACGTCGCTTGCCGCGCCTTGGCGCAATGTCGTGCTCGACGCCGACGCGCTGACCAGTTTCGAAGGCCGCGCCGCCGCCCTCGCCAGCTTGACCAAGGCCGAGCCCGAGCGGGTCGTCGTCACGCCTCACGAGGGAGAGTTCAATCGCCTTTTCAAGGCGCAAAACGACATTCTTGAAGCGCCGTCAAAGCTCGCCAAGGCGCGCGTCGCAGCGGCTTTCCTGAGTTGCGCAATGGTCTTGAAAGGCGCGGACACCGTAGTCGCGGCGCCGGACGGCCGGGCCGCCATTGGCTTCGATCTGCCGCCGACGCTGGCGACCGCCGGCTCAGGCGATGTTCTGGCCGGCATCGTCGTCGGCTTGCTGGCGCAAGGCATGCCGGCTTTCGAGGCGGCTTGCGCTGGCGTCTGGCTGCACGGCGCCGCCGCGCGCGCTTTCGGACCAGGCCTCATCGCCGAGGATTTGCCTGAGGCGCTGCCGCGGGTCTTCCAGACGTTCTAAGGGCGGCCGTCACGCGACTTCGAAAAAGCTTCGCGCGCCCGCCGCCTGGCAATCGAGAATCGCCGATTCGATCGGCCAGCGGCCGGGATTGTCGGCGACGAACGCGATATGGGCGGTCTGGCCGGGGGCGAGCAGAACGCTGTCCCGCCAATAAGGGTCCCAGCCGTCATCGAGGGCGTGAAGCAGACGCGCCACGTGACCTCCCCAGCGGATGGCCTGGGGGTTCGCCGTCTTATTGAACAGCGCCAGCGTCACCGGCGCGCCTTTTTTTGCCTTAAAGAGCGGCTTATCCGGCCAGGGCGCCGTCAAGCGGGCGCCATTGACCAGGAACGGCGCGCCCGAGCCGCCGGTCAGCGCGAAATCCGCGCGCAAGGATCGGGCGAGGTCGATCTCCTGCGGCAGGAGCGGATTGGCCGGCAGGCCGCCGAAAGGCGGGCGCGACGCGACCGGCGCGCCTGTCGCCTTGAAAAGGACGAGCGGTCGATCCGCTTCGCCGGCGCCGCCGCGCAGGATGAAGCGCGCCATCGCGTTCGGCTCGGCGGGCATATCGAAGATCAGTTCGAAGCGTGCGCCGGGACCGATCGGGATGAGGCCGCGCAAGGGCTCGAACGGCTCGCTCGGCTGGCCGTCAATCGCGATGATCGTCGGCTTCACGCCTTCGATGGCGA
>DATGLU010000334.1:0-3077 GCA_035294045.1 Roseiarcus sp.
CGATATCGACGATCACCAAGGCCAGAGCGTCCGGCTTGTCCTCTCCGATCGCCTCCATCAAGGCGCGGCGGTTGGCGAGGCCGGTCAACTGATCGGTGCGGCTGAGCTGGTCGGCGAGCAGCTTGGCCCGGTAGAGTTCGAGATGCGCCTTGCCGATGGTTCGCGAGATCGGAACGGCGAGCGCCAGGACCAAACCCGCCGTGATTGTCCAGGAACGCAGGCAGGTCGCCCAATCGACGAAGAAGGCGAGCTGGTTCGCCACATCCACCGCCAGCGCGATGGCGACGCAGGTCAGGGTGACGGCGACGACGAAGCGGGTGAGTTCGCTGTCGTTGCGGATCGGGGCGCGAAATACTTGCGACAGAAAGGACATAGGGCGCCTCGCCGGATCGCTTGCGGCAGCGAACGCCATTTGAGGCGAGAGAAGATAAGGGAGGGTTAAGGCGCGCATTTCCTCCCCTGTTCCGCGAACCGGAACGGGGGAGGAGACTTTTCCTCCCCCGTCGAGCGGAAGCGAAACGGGGGAGGGGGACCTCCCGAAGGGCGGTGGAGGGGGCCGCCGGCGGTGGGGATTATCCGGATAGGCCGGAGCCCCCTCCACCATGCTTCGCATGGTCCCCCTCCCCCGCTTTCGCGGGGGAGGAAGGGGGCCAGGGCGTTTCCGGCACGGGCGTCAGCGGACCTTTGCCGTCGAGCCAGGAATAGAGATTGGCGACGACGAGATCGGCCATGGCCTGACGGGTCGGGCCCGAGGCGGAGCCGACATGGGGCAGCAGGACGGCGTTGTCGGCCGCGATGAGGCCCGGCGGCACTTTCGGCTCGTCGGCGAAGACGTCGAGCCCGGCCGCGAGAATCTTTCGGCTGTTGAGCGCCTCGATCAAAGCGTCCTCGTCGACCAGCGAGCCGCGCGCGACATTGACCAGGATGCCGTTCGGGCCGAGCGCTTCGAGCACTTCGGCGTTGACGATGTTCCTCGTCTCCTCCCCGCCCGGCGCGACAACCATCAGGATGTCGACGGCCCGCGCCATGCCGATCAGCGTCGGATAGTACAGATAGGGCGCGCCCTCTTGCGGCTTGCGGCCGTGATAAACGACGTCGAGGCCGAACGCCGTCGCCCGCCGCGCGATCGCCTTGCCGATCCGGCCGAGGCCGAGAATGCCCATCGTGCGGCCGCGCAAGGACGGGGTCAGCGGGAACGGCGCATGCAGCCAGCGCCCCTCGCGCAAGTAGCGCTCGGCCTGCGGCAATTGCCGCGCCGCCGCGATCAGCAGGCCGAAGGCGGTGTCCGCGACCTCCTCGTCGAGGACGCCGGGCGTGTGGGTGACGATGATGCCGTGCTCGCCAGCCCATTGCGCGTCGACATTGTCGTAGCCGACGCCGAAACTGGCGACGATTTCGAGCTTCGGCAGCCGGCGCATCAGCTTTTCGTCGACGATCGCCAAGTGGCCGGTCGCCGCGATCGCCTTGATGCGCGGCGCGAGGCGCGTGAGCGCGGCTTCCGGATCGCTTTCCAGCCACAGCCGATGCAGCCGCATCCGCGCTTCGATGCCGGGCGCGACGTCGCCGATCCCCAGGATCGGCATTAGCACGTCAAAATCCGCGATCTCGTTCGCCATCGTTGGTCGCTTCCTCAATTTGCCGGCGGCATATTGGCCGGGCGAGCCCGGCCAGCGCAACAGCGCCGGCCCAAGGGGCGCTTCCGTCAAGCCCGCGGACATGGCATGGCCTTTCCATGCCAGCCGAGGAGCCCTCGCGGGATGGAGCCAAGCCGGGCGCGCCGCGCCGCCGGCCGCTTCTGCGCCGAATCATCCTGAAGGACTTCCGTTCCTATGCCGGGCTCGATTTGCCGCTCGCCGGCCGGCTCGTCGCGCTGACCGGCGAGAACGGCGCCGGCAAGACCAATCTGATCGAGGCGCTGTCGCTGTTCACGCCGGGCCGGGGCCTCCGCCGCGCGGAATTGGCCGAATGCGCCCGCCAAAACGGCTCCGGCGGCTTCGCGGTTTCGATTCTCGTCGAGGACGGCGAAGCGGCGCACCAGCTCGGCACGGGCTTCGACCGCGAGGAGGGCGAACAGGCGCCCGGCCGCAAGCACCGCGTCGACCGCGTCCCGGCCGCCTCGGCGCGCGCCTTCGCCGACTATCTGCGCATCGTCTGGCTGACCCCGTCGATGGACGGGCTCTTCGCCGGCCCGGCCGGCGAGCGCCGGCGTTTCCTCGACCGGCTGGTCCTCGCGGTCGACCCCAGCCATGGCGGCCGCGTCGCGCAATTGGAGCGCGCTTTGCGCGGCCGCAACCGGCTGCTCGAAGAGGGCGGCCGCGACGCGCATTGGCTCGACGCGATCGAGCGCGAGACGGCCGAGCTCGCCGTCGCGGTGGCGGCGGCGCGGGCCGAATGCGTCGCGCGGCTGAAAGCGATGATCGCCGAGGCGCGGGACGAGGATTCGCCCTTCCCCTGGGCCGATCTCGCTTTGGAAGGCGAGGTCGAGCGCCTGGCGAGCGAGCTTCCCGCGCTCGCCGCGGAGGAGAGATATCGCGCCATGCTGCGCGACAATCGCGGCCGCGACGCGGCGGCCGGCCGCGCCCTGGTCGGCCCGCATGTCGGCGACCTTCTCGTCTGGCACGGCCCGAAAAACGCCCGCGCCGAGCAGGCTTCGACCGGCGAGCAGAAAGCCCTGCTGGTCGGCCTGATCCTCGCCCATGCCCGCCTGGTCGGCGCGATGAGCGGCATCGCGCCGCTGATCCTGCTCGACGAGATCGCCGCCCATTTCGACCCCAAGCGCCGCCAGGCCTTGTTCGCGGCGCTGGAGCGGATCGGCGGCCAGGTCTTCATGACCGGCGCCGACCCGGCCGCCTTCGCCGACCTCCAAGGCCGCGCCGAAATGTTCGAGGTGAGCCCCGGGCGGATCGCGCCGCGCCGCGATTGAGCATTGCGCGCGCCCGCGCGACCCGATATATCCCGCCGACTTGCCGAGCCGGCGTCTTATCGAGGCGCCAGCGGGCCGGGCGCGTAGCTCAGCGGGAGAGCACTACCTTGACATGGTAGGGGTCACAGGTTCGATCCCTGTCGCGCCCACCATT
>DATGLU010000335.1:0-3043 GCA_035294045.1 Roseiarcus sp.
CGATCGACCACCTCCGCCAGGACGTCGTCAAAGTCGACGAGCCTCAGCTCAGAGCGATGTTCGAGACCTCCGCCGAAGTGCTCGGCGGGCTTCGCAAGGCCTTCAGCGATTACGAGCAGAAGAACGAGCCGGCCTGGCGCGCATAGCTCCGATCGCGTCTTTGTGAGGAGACGAGCCGTGACCGACGCTTTCGATCCCCAGCGGCGACGTTTCATAAGCGCGACGAGAGCGGCCGGCTTCGTCGCGATCGGCGGTCTGCTCGCGCCTGGCCTGCGCGCCGCGGCCGCCGAGGCGGAAAAATCCGACAACAAGGAGGCGGTGACGCCGCCCGAGGACCTCATGCGCGAGCATGGCGTGCTCGATCGCGTGCTGCTGATCTATGAGGCGGGATTGCGCAAGTTCGCCGCGGGCCAGGATTTCGATCCGGATCTCTTGACGCAATCGGCGCGCATCATCCGCGAATTCATTGAAGACTATCACGAGAAATCCGAGGAGGAGGACGTCTTCCCGCGCTTCAAACGGGCGGGAAAGCTGGTCGGCCTGGTCGCGACGCTGCTTGACCAGCATCAAGCGGGCCGGCGCTTGACCGAGATCGTCCTTCGCTCGGCGCCCGCCAGCCGTCGCGACGAGGACGAGCGGCGGAAAGCCGTCGCGGCGATACAATCGTTTATCGCCATGTACAGGCCGCATGCGGCGCGTGAGGACACCGATCTCTTTCCCAAGCTCAAGGCCCTCGTCTCCGCCAACGAATATGACGCGGTGGCGGAAAAGTTTGAGCAGAAGGAAAGGCGTCTCTTCGGCGAGGACGGATTTGAGAAAATGGTCGATCGGGTCGCCGCGTTGGAGACGCGGATGGGCATTCACGACCTGAGTCTTTTCACGCCGCGGACTTAGCGCTTTCGGCTTGGGCCGGAACAATCACGAAGCGCGCGCGTTCAACCTCGGCCTGGTACAGGTACAGAGGAGAGAGCCGTGGCCAAGACATCGAAATCAGCGTCCAGCGACGTTCGCCGCGCGATGCATCGGCGCAAGAAGGGAACGCTCAAGAGCGGCCGCAGCGGCAAGACGGTGAAGAGCCGCAAGCAGGCGATCGCCATCGGCTTGTCCGAGGCGAGGCGGAAGGGCAAGAAAGTCGCGCCGAAGAAGAAGGCGTCGTGAGTTTCGCGGGGCCGGCCGGTCAGCGCACGTCGTTTCCCGCAATTGTCAGGCGCGGATATTTCGCCGCCTCGGCGATGAGATCGGCGGAGACGACCTTCTCCCAGGCCATGCCGACGATCGCGCCGAGCCGCGATCCGCTGATGCGATTGTCGCGGATCGTCGCGCCGCCGGCGCCGGGCGCGACCGACGCGGCGATCCCGTAGCCGCAATCGTTGAGCGCGTTGCCGGCCGCGATCACGTCTTTCAGGCCGATCCCATAGCCGAGCGTCAATCCCGCGAAGCGCGCATTGTCGACGGCGTTGCCGCTGACGACAGTGTCCGCCTCGGCGTGAACGCCGACGCCGTAGCTCTCGACCCCTTGCGGCGCGGGCTTGACGAGATTGCGCAGGACGTTCCCCGTCACGCTCGCCAGCCTTCCGCCCTGGTCGATATTGGTCACCGAAATTCCGGTCGAGGCGCCGTCGACGAGATTGGCCGCGACGACCGCGCCTTGAAAAGCGAATTCGACATAGAGCGCGGTCTCGCCGATCTCGAAGCAATTGTTGCTCGAAATGACGGCGTCGGGGCTCGAATTGAACCGGATCGCCGAGAACGCCGCCTGGCTGACGACATTGCCGGTACAGGAGACGCCGCCGGCGCGAAACACGCTGATCGCATTGCCGTAAGGCCCGTCGCCGCCAGGATCGGCGCGGATCCGCTCGACCCGATTGCCGCGGACGATCGCGCCGTCATAGCCTTGCGCCGAGCGCCAGACTTGCAAACCGTTGGCGCCGCAATCCGCAACCACATTGTCGGCAATGGCGAGGCCGGTCGCGTCGAGACTATGCAGGGCCGATTGCGCGAGGTTGCGGAACGACGAGCGCTCGATCCGGCCGCCGCAGCGTTCGAGCCTCAGGCCATAGCCGGGGCCATCCTCGATCGCGCAATCGGAAAAGCGCAGATCGGCGACGTCGCGCGCCTCGATCAGCCCGGCCTCGCCGCCCGGCGCCTGCCCCGCGCCGCTGAACGCGACGTTCTCGATCGCGACGCTTTCGCCGCGCTCGATCGAGAGGAGCGGGCCGGGGCCGAGGCCGACGAGGCGGCTCGATCGTCCGGCGCCGACAAGCCGCACGCCGCCGGATATTTTGAGCCGCGAGACATGGTTGATCCCGGCCGGAATCTCGACGACGCGGTGGTTGCGCTGCGCTTCGTCGATCAGCCGCTGCAGGCGCGGCGCGGCGTCGACAAGCGGCTGCCCCAGCGCCGGGCGCAGGCGCGCGACGGCCGGCAGCGCCAGCGCCGCGGCGAACAGGCTGCGGCGATCGATCATGGCGGCGCGTCCGGGCTCATCGTTCGAGCTTAAACGCGCGGTTGAATTTTGAAAACGAAGGCCTTCTTCGATGGTTGACGGCGACGCGCCGTCATTGCGAGCGGAGCAATCCTTTCATAGAGCGCCGCCTATGAGTGGATTGCTTCGTCGCTCCGCTCTTCGCGATGACAATTTGGCGTCAGCGCGTGCGTACTCCCTTCAATAGCAAACATTCACCCAGCGCCAGCCATAGGGTCCCCAGATACGCCGCAAGCACGGATCGTACGCCTCGTAATCATAGGCGTATCCCGGCTCGAAATCGAAGCCGGCGAAGCCGAAGAACCGATGATGATGGAAGCGATGATCGAAATCGTGGCGGAAATGATGGTCGAAGTCATGGTGGAATCCGCCGAAGGCCATATGCGGATGAAAGCTTCCACCATGAAAGCCGCCGCCATGCATGTGAACGAAGGCCGCGGCGGGCGTCGCGGCGAGCGCGGCGAAAGCGAAGCCGCCGAGAAGCGCGGCGCGGCGCAAGGCGGTTATTCGGGATGGCGCAGGATTTCGCGGCATCGTGGCGACTCCTTTATGAGGGCG
>DATGLU010000336.1:0-3497 GCA_035294045.1 Roseiarcus sp.
GCGCTGCGGTTGGAGCCGATCGCGCTGATCCAGTTGCCGAGCTTGGCGTAATCGAGAATGTAGATCGCGAGCAGCGTCAGCGCGATGAACCACCAGAGCGACGTATAGAACCGGAACGGCCCCCAATCGAAGCTGCCGGCGAGCAATGTGACGAGCGGGCCGGGACGGTCCCAAGCTTTGAGCGGAAAGCCTTGCGTGATGTAGAGCGCCGCGCCGCGTACGATGAGCAGCATCGACAGCGTCACCAGGAAGGACGATATGCCGATCTTGGTGACGAGAAACCCGTTAATCGCGCCGACGATAATGCAGATCGCCAGGCCGACCAGCAGCGCCGCGCCGAGGCTGAAATCGGCGTTCTGCACCAGCAGCATCACCGAGACCGGCGCAAGCGCGAAGACGGCGCCGACGGAAAGGTCGAATTCGCCGGCGGTGAGGAGGAGCGTCATGCCGAGCGCGATGATGCCGAGCTCCGGCAGAAAGGCGATCACGTTGGAGACGTTGAGCGGCGACAGGAACTTGCTGTCGCCGATGGCGAAGGCCGCCAGGACGATGACGAGGATGATGAGCGAAGTGAATTCCGGCGCGCGCAACGCCTGCGCCCAGAGGCTGGGCTTGGCGGGCGGCGGCGTTTCGGACACGGCGACCATCACCACGCCCTAGCCCAGAAAGAATTAAGCGAGCGCGGCTTACCCTCACCCCAACCCTCTCCCGCAAGCGGGAGAGGGGGCGCGCCGCGGCCTTGATCAATCGCCGCGCCTGTGGCCGCGGCCGCCGAGCGCCGCGACAATCCCTTCTTCCGCTTGCGGGAGAAGGTGGCGCGAAGCGCCGGATGAGGGTGAGCCGCAGCCATTGTTTTTTTGATTCCTATAAACGACCTGCCGTCACTTCTTCTTATTGTACAGTTTCAGGATCGGGCCGACGCTGCTCTTGTCGTAGAGGCTGAACGTGTGAATGTCGTAGCCGATCGGCTCGCCCGAAGCGGCGAGGCTGAGCAGCGCGACGGGCATGAAGCCCTGCGCGGAAGGATATTGCCACGCGGCGGCGTTGACATAGCCGGTTTCGACCTCCTCGGCCGTGTCTTTCGAATTGCCCCAGCCGACTGTCGGGATCGCGCCCGGCTTGACGCCGGCCGAGTCGAACACCCGCTTGATGCTGGCGGCGACGGAATCGCCGAGGGCGATGATCGCCGGCGGATGGTTGGCGACGATATAATCGGTCATCTTGGCGATGATGCCGGCGGGATCGGTACCGCAATCGACGACGTCGTATTTGATTCCGAGCGGATCGAAGACGCTGGCGATGCCCTCGGTTTCGAGCTGCTGATAGCTGGCGCCGGGCACTTCCACTGGCAGGAACACCTTGTCGCCGTTCTTGACCATCTTGCGGTCGACAAGGTACTTCGCCCAGATTGCGCCGGCTTCTTTGAGATCGGCGCCGACATAGGCCTCGCGGCCGGTCGACGGATCGTCGGTGTTGAAGAAGATGATTGGAATGCCCGCCGCCTTGGCGGCGGCGACTTCCTTGGTCCAGAGGCCGGGTTGCGCCGAGGTCGTGGCGATGCCGTCGGGCTTGGCGGCGAGGGCGGAGTTGAGCGCCTCCTTCTGCGCGGCCATGTCGCCGCCGCTGAAGGAAATCTTGCAGGTGACGCCGAGCTGATCGCAAGCCTTCACCGCGCCGGCGTTCCAATCGATCCAGAACGCGTCGGACGGGCCGCCATGCGAGAGAAGATAGAAGACTTTCTTGTCCGCGGCGCTTGCCGGCGATGAGAGCGCGGCGCAAAGCGCCAAAGCGGCGGCCGCCGCCAATCCTTTTTTCGCCATCCTCAGCATTCGTTCCTCCTCCGGTTTCTCGTTCGCCTGAAAGCGTCGCGGCGCGAACGATTTGCATCGAAGAACGCGCGCGCCCCGAAGCCGTTCGCGCGCAAGCGGCGGAATGCCTCGCATTCCTGCCGTCGCCCAGCGCGAATTGAGGAAGTTTGATGATTTCTATCGTTTCGTCAAGATGGAATTTGAGTTTTAATGATGTAACTTTAAGGAAACGCTCGCTTCAGTCGTTTCTTTTCGCAGGCAGGAAAACTAGGACGCACGCCTACAATTCCGGCGCGCCGAAGCCTTGACGTCCGACGAGCAGTTGCTACGATTGCATCAAAAGACATCAATCGCCTTGATGGTTTTTGAAAAGATGTCGGAACGGCCAGACCAGCGGGCGACGCGCTTAACGAGGCCACTCATGATCTGTCGCCCATTCCTCATGATCCGCGGATGATAAAATGACGAATCAGCCCCAGGACGCGAGATCATCCAGGATGCGATCCACGCTTGTCGATGTCGCGCGTGAAGCCGGCGTTTCGCCGGCGACGGTCGATCGCGTCCTGAACAATCGCGCCGGCGTGCGCGGCCGCACGCGCGAGATCGTCATCGATACGGCGCAGCGCCTCGGCTATATTTCCGAGAACTCGGCGGCAACCGCGCCTTCCGCGGTCGGCGCGAAACTGCGGCTCGATTTCGTCCTGCCGATGGGCACCAACGCCTTCATCAAAATGCTGCACGCCCAGATCGAGCGGCAAGCCGCGGCGCGGCCCGACCTTGATGCGCGCGTCTCGACGATCGAGGGCTTCGATCCGGATTCGCTCGCCCGCACGCTGCACGGGCTTGCCGGCAAGAGTCGCGGCGTCGGCGTGATCGCGCTCGATCATCCGACGGTGCGCGAGGCGATCCGCGCCTTGTCCGCAGCCGGCGTCAAGGTGCTGACGCTTGCCTCCGACATTTCGCATGTGCCGCGCGTCGCCTATGTCGGCATCGACAACCGGGCGGCGGGCCGCGTCGCCGGGTACATTCTCGGCCGGTTCCTCGGCAATTCGGAACGCAAAAAAGTCGCGCTGTTCGCCGGCTCGCTCTCCTATCGCGGCCACGAAGAGCGCGAAATGGGATTCCGGCATATTCTCGCCGAGGAATTCTCCAATCTGCAAGTCGTCGAGCTTCGGGAGGTCAAGGACGATTTCGAAAAGGCGTTTGTCGAGGCGGACAATCTTCTCAAGCGCCACCCCGATATTGCCGGCGTCTACAATATCGGCGCCGGCACCGAGGGCATTGCGCGCGCCTTGCGCGACAGGAGCCGCGCCAAGGAAGTCGCGTTCATCGGCCATGAATTGACCGAGGCGAACAAGGCGCTGTTGCTCGACGGAACGCTTGACGCAGTGATCGACCAAAACCCGCGGGTCGAGGCGAGGGAGGCCTTGAATATCCTGACCCACAGCGTCAGGGGCGCGCCCTACGAATATCATGCGCCGCGGCTACAGATCATCTGCAAGGAGAACCTGCCGGAAGTATGAGCGGCTCCCGGCGCGACGCCTGTAGCCGCGGTCGCTGACCGCGGCCGGCGCGAAGCGCTCCGTTTCGCCTTGGCGGGCGCGGTCAACGACCGCGCCTACAGGCGCGAAGCGCTGCGACCAGCACGACGCCCTGTAGCCGCGGTCGCTGACCGCGGCCGGCGCGAAG
>DATGLU010000337.1:0-3085 GCA_035294045.1 Roseiarcus sp.
GTCAGATTCCGCCCGACAAAGACGCCCATGCCGGGAATGGCGAAGCCGACATCCGAGCCGCCGAGATAGCGCTCGGCGTCCGGCTTGCCGAGGAACGAGCCCGGCGTGTGGCAATCGGAGCAGCCGCCGATCGTGACAAGATACTTTCCGCGCTCGACCGGCGTTTCCGCCGCCGCCGGCGCCGACAAAAGCGCCGCGGTCAGCGCGATCCATGCAAATCTTCGCTCCATCGACCTCTCCCTTGTTGGACTCGGACGGGATCGTTCCCGGCGAAGCCTTGCGGATTGGCGAAACAAGCAGTCGGCATGGCGCGGCCTTAAGCTCGCAGGGGACGAGCGTGGCCGGACGGTATGACGGATAAGAGCCGATCCCCCGAGGCGCAGCGGCGTTAACCAATCATGCCCGGGCGCCGGAGCTTGCGCAAGCGTTTCGCAGCGCCCTACTTCTTTATATCGCCGCGGCGAACGAATCGGCCCGCGCCAGGCGCCAGGCTTCGCGCAGCTTCGGGTTGCGCGCGCCGGCCAGAAGCTCGCCTTCCGCGAGGCCGGGATAGAGTTCGGCGAAGGTCATCACCTCATGCGTCGAGACGCGCCGGCAGAAGTGCTCGGGCTGAAAATCGTTCGGATGATCGAGCCCCGCCGCGGCGGTGAGCTCGGCGAGCGCGTGCAAGGTCGAGCGGTGGAAATTGAAGACGCGCTCGGCCTTGTCGGGGACGTAAAGCGCGCGCGAGCGGCTCGGATCCTGCGAGGTCACGCCGGTTGGGCAGCGATCGGTGTGGCAACTGAGCGATTGGATACAGCCGAGCGCGAACATGAAGCCGCGCGCCGAATTGCACCAATCGGCGCCGAGCGCCATGGCGCGGGCGATGTCGAAGGCGTTGGTGATCTTGCCGGAGACGCCGATCCTGACGCGGCGTCGCGCGCCAATCCCGGTCAGCGCATTGTGGGCGAAGACCAGCCCGTCGCGCATCGGCATGCCGAGCCGGTCCATGAATTCGATCGGCGCCGCGCCGGTGCCGCCCTCCTTGCCGTCGACGACGACGAAATCAGGATACGTCCCGCTCTCGATCATCGCCTTGCAAAGCGCCAGGAACTCCCAGGGATGGCCGAGGCAGAGCTTGAAGCCGACCGGCTTGCCGCCGGCGAGCCCGCGCAACAAAGCGATGAACGCCATCATTTCGAGCGGCGTCGAAAAGGCGGAATGGCGAGCCGGCGAAATGCAATCCTTGCCCTGCTCGACGCCGCGGATCGCCGCGATCTCGGCGGTGACCTTGGCGCCCGGCAGCACGCCGCCATGGCCCGGCTTGGCGCCCTGGCTCAGCTTGATCTCGATCATCTTAATCTGCGGCGCGGCGGCGATGGCGGCGAATTTCTCCGGGTCGAAGGCCCCCGCCAGGGTGCGGCAGCCGAAATAGCCCGAGCCGATCTCCCAGATCACGTCGCCGCCATTCTCCCGATGATAGGGCGAGAAGCCGCCTTCGCCGGTGTCATGGGCGAAGCCGCCGCGCCGCGCGCCGGCATTGAGCGCGCGCACGGCATTGGCCGAGAGCGCGCCGAAGCTCATCGCGGAAATGTTGAAGACCGAGATCGCATAGGGCTGGGCGCAATCGGGCCCGCCGACCGTCACGCGGAAATCGGCCTGGCCGAGCGGCTTCGGCGCCAGGGAGTGGCGCAGCCATTCGTAGCCCTGCGCATAGACGTCGAGTTGGGAGCCGAAGGGTCGCTTGTCGAGTTGCAGCTTGGCGCGCTGATAGACGATGGCGCGCTCGTCGCGGCTGAAAGGCAGGCCGTCCTTCTCGCTCTCGAAGAAATATTGGCGCATTTCCGGGCGTATCTCTTCGAGCAGGAAACGCAAATGCGCCGAGATCGGATAGTTGCGCAAAACCGCGTGGCGGGTTTGGACGAGATCGCGGAAGCCGAGAGCGGAAAGGGCCGCGAAGATGACCATCGCGACGGCGAGCGGCGCATCGAGGCGCGAATGCGGCATGGCGGCGATGAGCGCGGCCAGCGCCAAGGCGACAAGAACGCTGAACGTGAGGACGAGGAAGCGGGGCGAGAAGGCGAGTGCGAGGGCGTTCAAGGCGGCCTCCTCAGCGGATGGCGGCGGCGCGCCGGCCGGGCTGATCCGACGATGATCTAAGCCGGCGCGCTTGTCCGAGCCTGGAGGCGCGCGATTGGCGGCTCCTCTCGCCGTATGGCCGGCTAAGCGGTATCATCCGCTGTTTCCGGAGAGGCGAGGCGGCAGATGGCGGCGGCGAAGACGAAGAAGAAAAAGACGGTGGAAAGAGTCACCGCTTTGGACCTGCCGCCGGCCGAATTCACGCCGGCCATGGCCGCCTATTTCGACAAATGCCGGGAGAAGCTCGGCTTCGTGCCGAACGTGCTCGCCGCCTATGCTCACGACATGGCCAAGCTGGAGGCTTTCGCGGCCTTCTACAACAATCTCATGCTGGCCCCGTCCGGCCTTTCCAAGCTGGAGCGCGAGATGATCGCGGTCGCGGTGTCATCGGAGAATCATTGCTTCTATTGCCTCACCGCCCATGGCGCGTCGGTGCGCCAGCTTTCCGGCGATCCCGCGCTCGGCGAGATGATCGCGATGAACTGGCGCACCGCTGATCTCAGCCCGCGCTGCCGCGCCATGCTGACCTTTGCGGCGAAGCTGACCCGGGCGAGCCACGAAATCGAGGAGAAAGACCGGCGGGCCTTGCGCGAGGTCGGCTTTTCCGATCGCGACATCTGGGACATCGCCGCGGTGGCGAGCTTCTTCAACATGTCGAACCGCATGGCCTCCGCCGTCGACATGCGGCCGAACCCGGAGTATCACGCGCAGGCGCGGTGAACGCCGCTTCCTCTGTTCCTGCCTTCGCTGATGCGCATTTCCGGCGCGCTCCAACTGTTCGGCGCATTCTTCGCCGCGCTCGGCCTCTCGTCCGGCGCGCTCGCGGCCGAGGCGTGCTCGTACCGCCCGCCGCCGATCGCCGAGCTCGCGCCGGCGGACTCGATCGCCGATTATCGCTCGGTTTTTCTCGCCTGCGGCAAAGGCGGGGAGCAGCGCCTCGCCATTCGCCGAATGACGATGGACGGCG
>DATGLU010000338.1:0-3741 GCA_035294045.1 Roseiarcus sp.
AGGTCGACGACCGCGGCTACAGGTCGGCGACCGCGGCTACAGGTCGACGGCCGCGGCTACAGCGCCGCGCAATCCTCCAGCCGGCCGAGACTCTCCTCGCGGCCGAGCACTGCGAGCACGTCGAAAATGCCCGGCGAGGTCGCGCGGCCGGTCAGGGCGGCGCGCAAAGGCTGCGCGATCTGGCCGAGCTTGGCGCCGCTCTCGCCGGCATAATCGCGCACCGCCGCTTCGATCGAGGGCGGCGTCCAATCGCCGATCGCCGCCAGCCGCGGCAGCAGCGCCGAAATATGCGCCCGGCCGCCTTGCGCGACGATTTCCTTGGCGCGGTCGTCGAGCCGCAGCGGCCGCTCGGCGAACAAATAGCCGGCCCCGTCGATCAATTCGACCAGGGTCTTGGCGCGCTCTTTCAGGCCCGGCAGAGCGGCGGCCAGTTTGGCGCGCCCGGCCTCGTCGAGATGCTGGGCAAGTTCCGGGCCGCCCGGCAGATGCGGCAGGCTGTCGATCAGGATCGCGAGAAGCTCGTCATCCGGCGTCGCGCGCATGTAATGGCCGTTCATATTTTCGAGCTTGGCGAAGTCGAAGCGCGACGGCGAGCGGCCGATCGAAGAAAGATCGAAGGCTTCGACCATCTCCTCGGTCGAGAAGAATTCCTTGTCGCCCTGGCTCCAGCCGAGCCGCAGCAGGTAGTTCCGCAAAGCGGCGGGCAGATAGCCCATGGCGCGATACGCGTCGACGCCGAGCGCGCCATGGCGCTTGGAGAGCTTGGCCCCGTCCGGGCCATGGATCAGCGGGATATGCGCCATGATCGGCGCCTCCCAGCCGAGCCCCTGATAGATCTGCAACTGCCGCGCCGCATTGGTGAGATGATCGTCGCCGCGAATGATATGGGTCACGCCCATATCGTGATCGTCGACGACGACGGCGAGCATATAGGTCGGCGTGCCGTCCGAACGCAGCAGGACGAGGTCGTCGAGATCCTTGTTGGCGAAGACGACGCGGCCTTGTACCTTGTCGTCGATGACGGTCTCGCCTTCCTGCTGGGCGCGCAGGCGGATGACCGGCTTGACGCCGGGCGGCGCTTCCGACGGGTCGCGGTCGCGCCAGCGTCCGTCGTAGCGCATCGGCTTGCCCTCGGCCCGCGCCTTCTGGCGCATCTCTTCGAGCTCTTCCGGGCTGGCGTAGCAGCGATAGGCGCCGCCCGAGGCGAGCAGGGTCTCGGCGACTTCGCGATGGCGCGCGACCCGCGCGAATTGGCTGATCGCCTCGCCGTCCCATTTCAAGCCGAGCCAGGCGAGGCCGTCGATGATCGCGGCGACGGCGGCGTCGGTCGAGCGCTCGCGGTCCGTGTCCTCGATGCGCAGCAGAAAGGTTCCGCCGTGTCGGCGCGCATAGAGCCAGTTGAACAGGGCCGTGCGCGCGCCGCCGATATGCAGGAAGCCCGTCGGAGAGGGCGCGAAGCGCGTCACCACTTTCGTCATCAGTCTACCGATCCAGCATTCACGTCGATCGGGCGAAAACCGGAAAAATCCAAACTTTCGCCCTCGCCAGCCTTTGCGGCCCCTGTATCATGGCGCGCTGACGGCGCCAAAGGGCTTAAAGCTCAATGAAGGCGGAGGGGCGAGCAGGCGTATTGGCGGGCGCAGGGCCGGTCGCCGCGGCGGCGCGGCTGCCGCTCCGCGCGCTCTATGCGAGCGCCTTCGCGCGCGAGGTCGAAGAGCGCCGGCTGTCGCTCTGGGTTGCGGTTGCGGCGATGGCCGGCGTCGCCCTTTACTTCGCCGCCGATCGCGAGCCGCTTCTGTGGCTGTCCGGGCTCGTCGCCGGCGCATTCTGCGGCTTGGCCTTCATCGCGCGCGGCCGCCCGATCGCCTTTGCGGCGATGATCGGGCTCGCCGCGCTGAGCGGGGGCTTCTTCTCCGCCGGCTGGCGCACCGCGCGCATCGCGACGCCGATGCTCGACCATATCCGCGTCGTCAAGCTGAAGGGCTATATCGAGGAGCTCGATCTGCGCCGCGTCGGCGCGCGGCTTATCCTGCGCGTCGAGGAGGCCGGCGACATGCCCGCTTCGATCGCGCCGCGCCGGGTCAGGGTGACGATGCGGAAAGCGCCGGCCGCGGCGGCCGGCGACTATGTCGCGTTGACCGCGCGGCTTCTGCCGCCGACCCACGCCGTCTTGCCGGGCGGCTATGATTTCGCGCGCGACGCGTTTTTCTCCGGCGTCGGCGCGGTCGGCTCGACGTTCGGCGCCGTGGTCAAGACAGCGCCGCCGCGCGACGCGCCGCTCGCCTTGCGCTTTCACGCGGCGATCGATCGCATGCGCAATGCGCTCGCGCTGCGCGTCAACGCGATTATCGGCGGCGATGAAGGCGCGATCGCCGCCGCGATGGTGACCGGCAAACGCGATTTCCTCTCCGACGACGCGAAAGACCTCATTCGCGAAGCCGGCATTTTTCACATCATCACGATATCCGGCCTGCAGATGACCTTGGTGGCGGGCATTTTCTTCTGGACGGCGCGCCGGCTTTTGGCGCTGTCGCCGGCTCTGGCCTTGAAATATCCGATCAAGAAATGGGCGGCGGCGATCGCCATGCTCGGCGCCTTCGCCTACGACCTCTGCACCGGCTCGCGGGTCGGCACGGAGCGCGCCTTGATCATGACGCTGATCGTGTTCGGCGCGGTGATCGTCGACCGCCGCGCCTTGACCATGCGCAATCTCGCTTTGGCCGTCCTCGTGGTCGTAGCGCTTGAGCCGGAGGCCGTGCTCGGCGTCAGCTTCCAGCTCTCCTTCGCCGCGGTCGGCGCCTTGATCGCGGTGCTGGAGGCCCGGCTCGATCGCCTCGAGCCCGGCGATGAGCCCTTTCTGCCGAAAACCACGACGCCGGCGACCGCCGGCTTGGCGCGCCGCATCATCGAAAAGCCGCTCGCGCTTCTGGCCGCGACGCTGTTTGCGACCAGCGCGACGGCCAGCTTCATGGCCTATCATTTCCACGACCTCAGTCCCTATGTGCTGATCGGCAATCCGCTGACCCTGACCGTCATCGAATTCTTCGCCGTGCCCGGGGCGCTGATCGGGACGGGGCTCTATCCGCTCGGCCTCGATCAGCCGGTCTGGCTCTATGTCGGGCTCGGCATCAAATTCATTCTCTGGGTCGCGCGCCACATCGCCGCGGCGCCGGGCTCGACCTTGCATCTTCGCGCCTTCGCGCCCTACGCCCTGCCCTGCCTGAGCTTGGCGGTCGCCTCGGCGCTGATCTGGCGAACTTGGCTCATGCGCCTCACCGCGGCGCCGTTTGTCATTCTCGGCCTTCTCGGCGCGATGAGCGGCGCGCGCTACGACGTGATCGCGCCGCCCGGCGGCGACCAGGCGGCGATCCGCGACGCCGACGGCCGGATCACGGTGATCGGCAAGAGGTTCAACGCCTACGCCGCCAGCCAATGGCTCGCTGCCGACGGCGACGGCCGCGACCCGGCCGAGGCGCGCGCCGTCGACGAGCTTTGCGACCGGCTCGGCTGCGCCGGCGCGCTGCCGCAGGGCCTATGGCTGTCGCTGGTCGATAACCGGCTCGCTTTCGACGAGGATTGCAGCCGTGCGCTGGTCATCGTCACCCGCCTGACCGCGCCGCCCGATTGCAAGGCCGCCGTGATCCTCGACGAGAAGCGGCTCGCCGCGACCGGCGCGGTCGGCCTCGTCATCGGCGAGGATGGAAAAGTGACCCTGGCGGCGGATCGCGGGGTCGACCAGGA
>DATGLU010000339.1:0-2788 GCA_035294045.1 Roseiarcus sp.
CGCCAAGCTGACCACGCCGGTATTGAAACGGGGAAAGCTGAAGGAGCAGATTGCTTGGCTGGCGGCGCACCGACAAGGGCAGCCGGACAATCGCCGCTTCGAGCGGATAGCGCCCTACAGGCGCCGCTCGACGATGCGAACGGAAGACGGCCAAAAATTCTTTGCGGTCATCACCGATCTGGGGACTTCTGGAGCCGCGGTTCAGGTGGAGGCGACGCCTCCGATCGGCTCCCAAGTGGCTCTCGGGCGAACGCCCGCCCGAGTTGTGCGCCATTTCCGGGGCGGCATAGCGGTTGAATTCATCGGTCCTGTCGTCGAAGAAGCTTGGGGAGAGGCTCTCAAATCGCGCGCCTAGCGGTCGCGGGCGAGACGGGATCGCCGAGCGCGGCGCCGAGGGACGAGAGCATTAACGTTACCTTAAGCATATCCGTTAATTATTCGGGGCTGCCCTGAAGCTCCGAGGCCCCTGGGCCGTGGATTTGCGCAAACTTATAGCGGCGCCCATTGACCCGCCCGCGATACAAGAACGGATGAACGTTCTTAGCTTCCTCGCGTGGTCGCGGTCGCTCGATTGTACGCAACGCGCCGAAGTCGCTCATAAGCTCGCGCGCGCCTATCTCGCCGGACGCTTGTGTTTCCAATTGAAGGAATACGCAAAGCCGAGCGCCTTCGCCCGGTTGGACGCGCTCTTGCAAGACGCAGGGGCCTGCCTCGCGGCTTTTGTGCAGGACCCCTCAACAGCAGTGCGCTTCGCATTGGCGGAAGCGCTGGCTGCGACGTCGCTCGCCCCTCGCCATATCGTCATCGCCTTGGCCAATGACGAACCGCCAATCGGCGCCACTGTCGTCCGGCAATCCCCTCTCCTGACCGATGCGGAGCTTGCAGAGCTTGCGCTTGCCGGCGACGAGGACATTCAAATTGCGCTTGCGCAGCGCACGAACCTGTCTCGCGATATTTCCGACTTGCTCATTGAAAGCGCCCGCCCGAGAGTTGCAATCGCGCTCCTGGTGAATTCAGAATCCTGTCTGTCGCAAGCGGCGTTTCACCGAATCGCCAATCGTTTCGGTGATGACCGGGAAATCAGGGATGCGCTGCTCGCCAGATACGACCTGCCGGCGCCGGTCCGATATGACCTTGTCGAGGCGGCATTTCGCCAAGCGTCGGCGGAATCGCTCCATCCGGCCAGTTTGCGGCGCCGCATCGGGCAAATGACCGGCGTCGTGCGCGACCGCGATCTGCTTCGCGCCACGGCTGATCTTGAGCCCAGCGAGATCCGCGGCCTCGTGCGCCATTTGCGGCTCAAGGGCGCTTTGAATATCGGTATTTTGATCCGCGCGCTCGTTTCCGGACATCGCGCCTTCTTCGAGGCGGCGGCGATTGAGCTGTCGGGCCTCGCGCCGAGCCGAGCGGCCGCGCTGGCGCGGGACCGCCAGGGACCGGGCTTTCGCGCAATCTATCGTCGAATGGGTTTGCCGGCGCAATATTTCACGCCGATCCGCGCCGCGCTCGCAGCGCTTGACCAGTACGGCGCCATGAATTCAGGTTTGGTCTCCCGAGAAATAATTTCCAGAGTCATCCGCGAGTCCGAGCGCTCAGCGCCGGAACTCGGGCATTTGCTCGCATTCCTTCATCGATTGGAGGCCGAATCGCTTCTCGATGAAGGCTACGATCTTTCTGAAAGGGCAGCGGCTTACAACTTCCTTCGGCGCGATGAGGCGCTCGATTCCCGCGCCCTCTTCATGGAGCGTCCTCCACTATTGGCCAACGAGGAGGAGCCGCTCATCATGATCGGACGTCTCGGCGAGGCGCAATCACTGAGCTTCGGCCCGGCGTACCAGAAGGTCGCCTGAGCGATCGTCCACCCTCTTTCTGCAAGAGGCGCCCGCCGCAAGGAGCGCCATGCCAAGCGCGCCTTCTCATCCCTATGCGCCGAACCGAGCGCGAAAATCCGACATCCGACGCCGCCACCTCTCCGTCTGAAGGACAGCCTTGTTCACGACGAGATTCGGCTCGCGGCCATGCTGGACATCAAGGACCGCTCGGATATCGGCGGCGCCGTTTCCGGCGAAGCATTGGTCGGTCCAGCAAAGCGCATGCGGCGCCAGGATGACATTGTCGAGTTGCAAGATCGGGTCATCCGGGTCCGGCGGCTCTTGCTCCAAGACGTCGAGTCCCGCGCCGGCGATCCGGCGCTCCTGCAGCGCCTTCGTCAAGGCCTTCTGATCGACGATCGGCCCGCGCGCCGTATTGATGAAATAGGCGGTCGGCTTCATCAGGGCCAAGCGCTCGCCATTGACGAGATGACGGGTCTGAGGCGTGAGCGGACAGCTCACGCTGACAATATCCGCCCGGCGAAACACCTCCTCCAGGTCGACAAGCTCGACCTCCAGCTCCGCGGCGAGCTTGCGGTCGGCGTAAGGATCATGAGCGATCATCTTCATGCCGAAGGGCTTGATCAAGCGGAACAGTTCGGCGCCGATATTGCCGATGCCGATCGATCCGAGCGTACGCCCGACAAGGCCGACGCCCATATGCTCGCCGCGCCGCGCGAAACCCGCAGCGGCCTGGCGCGTCAGCTTGTCCTTGATCAGGAGCTTGCCGGTCAGCGCCAGCATCAGCGCGATGATCGAGACCGCGACCGGCCGGCGAACGCCGTCCGGCGTGATGACCAGCGCAATGCCCGCCTCGGTGCAGGCGTCGACATCGACCGTGTCGTAACCGACGCCGAAACGCGCCACAACGGCGAGGCGGCCATTCGGATGAATGCTCTCCCGGGTGAAGCGGTGCG
>DATGLU010000340.1:0-5070 GCA_035294045.1 Roseiarcus sp.
TCGCCATCCATCGCCCGCCCGTCAGGTCATGGACGAGAACGAGCGTGACGCCGCCAAGCGGCAGGCCGAGCCAGAACAAGTATGCGCAGAGCCAGGCGCGGGCGAATCCGTCGAAACCGAGCGCCGCGCCGACGCCGCAGCCGATCGCGCCGACAACGAAGGCGGCGAGCCCGGCGATGTTCAAGCGCCGCCAGTTCCATTCGCCGTTCATTGCAGGCTCCCGCGCTGATCGGCCGGGACATCGGCGAGGCGTCCGTCCGTGCTCGCCTGCAAGGCGCGGATATAGGCGACGATCGCCCAGCGGTCCGCCGGCGCGATCCGGGCGGCGTAGGGAAACATCACGCCATAGCCATGCGTGATCACGTCGTAGAAATGCTGAGCCGGCGCGTCGCGCAGACGCTGAATGGAATAGGAGGGCGGACGCGGAAAGCCGCGGTGGACGATCATGCCGTCGCCATCGCCGAGCAGGCTGTGGCACGGCGTGCAGTAAATGCCGAAGCGCTCCTGGCCGCGCTTGAGCAGCGCCATCGTCACCGGCGGCGGCGCGACCGGCTTCTCGTCGCGCGCCACGACGCCGTCCGGCGGCTGAGCCGGCCAGTTGGCGGCCTCAGCGCCATAGGGCATTTCATAGGGCATGCGCTTGCGTTGATTGGCCATATTGTCGCAAGCGGCGAGCCCTAGCGCCATGGCGAGCAGGAGGAGCGCAGGCCGAGGGTTCATGCGGCGACCTCGACAATTTGCTCGGCGCCGTGCTGCTCGAAGACGCGCCGGATCTTTTCGCGCGGGACGTTCGAAGCGCCGGCTTCGACGCGAAGCACGAAGCGATCGGTGGAGGCGCGGTCGAAAACCTCGGCTTCCAGCCTCGGATCGTAGAGGCGCGGCAGGCGGCACGCGAACCACAGGCCGAAAAAGCCAGCCGCAACCGCGAACAGCAAGGTCACTTCGAACGCGCCGACCGTGAAAGCGGGCCAGCTATTGTAAGGGCGGCCGCCGACATTCAGCGGGTAGTTTATCCACTCGTCCCAATACTGAATGAAATAGCCGCAGAACGCGCCGACAAGCGCGCCGGCCGCCATGATCCAAGGCAAAGCGCTCGGCCGGCTGGCGCGAACGTGCTCTCCGAACGCCTCGACCGGATAGGGCGTGTACGCCTCGACCGCCTCGACGCCAAGCGCGTGCAATTGGCGCGCCGCCTCGACCATTGGCTGCGACGAAGCAAAAACGCCGACCACGCCGAGCGGCTCGCCTTTGCTCATGGCGGCTCGCCCTTGTCGATAATTTCGCGCACCTCGGACATGGCGACGATCGGCACGATCCGCAGCAGCGTGAAGAACATGGTAAGGAACAGGCCGATCGAGCCCGCCAAAATGCTCCAATCCCACGCCGTCGGATAGTAGACGCCCCAATAGGACGGCATGTGGTTGCGATGCAGGCTCGATACGACGATGATGTAGCGCTCGAGCCACATGCCGACGATGATTCCGGCGCAGATCAGGAACAGAGCCGCCTTGCTGCGGCGGATAGCCGGCAGCCAGAGCAATTGCGGGATGAGGATGTTAAGGGCGATCTTCCCCCAATAGGCGCGCGCGGTGAATCCGAAGATTCTCGAGGCGAACTCGGTCTTGTCGGCGGCGCTCGATCCGTAGATCGGCCCCCAGGCCTCGAACAGATAGGCGTAGCCGAGCATCACGCTGCCGACCAGGACGAGCTTGGCGAGCGCGTTCAGATGATAGTCGGTGATGACGTCTTGAAGACTATAGCCCCAGCGCACGAGGATCGTCAGCATGACGACAAGCGCGGTCCCGGAAATCACGGCGCCGAAGAAGAAGTAGGGCGGAAATTGCGTCGAGTGCCAGCCCGGCGTCAGGCCGCCGGCGAAATCGAGACCGACGACGCTATGAACCGAGATGACCATCGGCGCCATGATCGCCGACATGATCGCATAGACGGTCTTGTGCTTGCGCCAATGGCGCGCCGAGCCTCGCCAGCCCATGGCGAGGACGCCATAGAAGACTTTCTTGGAGCGCGTTTGGGCGAGGTCGCGAACGGTGGCGACATCCGGCACCAGGCCGACATAATAGTACATAATGGACATCAGAATGTAGCAAAGCAAGCAGACGAAGTCCCACCAGAGCGGGCTACGCACCTGCGGCCAAACCCCCATCACTGTGGAATAGGGGAACAGCCAATAGAACAGGCCAGGCCGCCCGAGATGCAGGATCGGCATGATGCCGGCGCAAGCCGCGGCCGAAAGCAGCATCGTCTCGGCGATCCGATTGGTCGCCGACCGCCAGGGCGAGCGGGTCACATGGAAGAGCGCGGAGACGATCGTCCCGCCGCTCGCCAAAGCGATCCACCAGACATATTCGGCGATCGCCAGGCCCCAGGCGACGGGAATGTTGACGCCCCAAATGCCGATGCCGGTGACGAACAGGTTGGTCACCGCGACGATGAGAACGAGGAGCAGCGCCACGGCCCAGCCGAAGCCGACCCACCACCAAAGCGGCGGGCGGGCGCTCAGCAGCCGGCCGCTGACTTCCTCGCTCAGCGAGCGCATCGTGACGCCCGGCTCGACGACCGGGGCGGAGCGCGGGGCGTTGGCGGCGAGGGTCATGTCTTCTCGCCCTCGATTCGCGGATTGGGGTTACGGATCAGCGCCGCATAGCTGGTCCGCGGCCGGGTGTTGAGCTCGTCGAGCAGCGTATAATCGGTTGGCGCCGCCTTGCGCTTGGCCACCGCGCTGCCGCGATCGTTTCGATCGCCGAACACGATCGCCTGGGTGGGACAGCTTTGCTGGCAAGCGGTGACGACCTCGCCATCGCGCAACGGACGGTTGTCGCGGTCGGCGTCGATCTCAGCGTTGCGAATGCGCTGGATGCAATAGGTGCATTTCTCCATCACGCCGCGGCCGCGCACCGAGACTTGCGGATTCCACGATTCGGGCGGCCTGTCGGTGCGATCGGCGAAAGCGAAGAAATTGAATCGCCGCACCTTGTACGGGCAATTGTTCGAGCAGAACCGCGTGCCGACGCAGCGGTTATAGACCATCAAATTCAAGCCTTCATGATCGTGCGTCGTCGCATGGACCGGGCAGACGACCTCGCAAGGCGCGTTTTCGCAATGCATGCAGGGGATCGGCTCGAAGGCGACGGATGGCGCGTCGGCCGGGCCGGAATAGTACCTGTCGATCCGCAGCCAATGCATGATGCGCTGACCGATGACCAGATCCTTGCCGACCGTCGGCACGTTGTTCTCGGCCTGGCAAGCGACGACGCAGGCTTGGCAGCCAATGCAGGAATTGAGATCGATCGCCATCGCCCAGGCCCGGCCGGGATAGTCGTAGCCGGGATAAAGCGATTCCTCCTTCTCCTTCCGCTGAAGGAAATCCGGGTGTTGCTGAAAATCGGCGAGCGCCCCTTCACGGATCAGGTCGCGGCCGGCGACGCGGTCATGTCCCTGCACCGTCGCCAATCGCGTTGTGTCGGTGGTTTTGACAACCGAGACCGCTGCCGCGAGCCACGGCGCCTCGGCGCGGCGAAGCGGGTACGCGTCGAAGCCCTGCCCGACGCTGAGCCCGCCGGCCCGCCGGCCGAAGCCCAGCGGCAGGGTGATGCAGTCCGGCGCCTGGCCGGGCAGAGCGAAAGCCGGCGCTCTCAGCTTGCCGCTCTGCGTTGCGATTTCGACGACGTCTCCGTCGGCAAGGCCGAGGCGCTTCGCCATTTGCGGCGCGACGAGCGCGGCGTTGTCCCAGGTGAGGCGGGTGAAGGCGCGCGGCGTTTCGAGCAGCCAGGCATTGTCCGCGAAACGTCCGTCCCAAAGGCTTTCATCGGGCCGGAACAGAAGCTCGATCGGCGCGGCGCCCTGCGCGGGCGCCGGCGCGGCGCCGGCGAGATCGGGTTTGAGCGGCGCCGTGACCGGCGCGGCGGCGCTGTTCGCCACCACGCCGACGCGTAGCGAGTCGCGCCAGAACTGCTCGAAATCGCCGCGATTCTCCTGTTGCGCCCTGCCCCGCCAAAAATCGCGCAGGAGCTCATGATCGTCGGGCTGGGTGTTCCCTTGCAGCGCCGCGAGCGCCTCTTGCGCCGAATGTCCGCCATAGAGGCGGCGCACTTGCGGCTGCTGGATGGTGATCGTCCCATCGAAAGCCCGCGCGTCGCTCCAGGCTTCGTATTCGTGCGCGAGCGGCACGCGCCACAGGCAGGCATGCGCCGTCTCGTCGGCATAGAGGGAAAGGCTCACTGAGAATTTGACCTTGGCGAGCGCATCGGCGAATTCGAAATCGGCCGGCGCGGCATAGACGGGATTGGTGTCGATGAGAATGAGCGTATCGACCCGCCCGGCTTTCATGTCGCCGACGAGTTCGCGCAGCGATTGGATATGCGGCGCCGAGGCGATGACCGGCTCGATGACGCCGATCGTGGCGCCGAACGCGCCGAGCGCGCTGTTGATCGCCGCCGCGAGCTGATGGATTTCGAGCGGCTGCTCGCGCCCGACATGGACGAGCGCCCTGCCCTTATGCTGAGCCAAATCCTCGGCCGCAGCCTTGCACCAACCGGCATTGGCGGCCTCGATCGCCGCCCAGTCCTTCGGCCCGGCGCCGATGGTTCCGGCGACGATCCGTAGCGCCGCGGCGATTTCCGCGGGACGCAAAGCGAGGCGATGGTCCGCTTTCGCGCCGATCAAGGTCGGCGTGCTCTCGATCGCATAGACGCGGCTCATCGCGCCATTCGTTTCGGTGGGGCGCCTGCGCGCCGCGAATTGGCGGGCATAGGCCAGCCAGCCCGGCGTCGCGGAAATGAGATCGCTTTCTACGGCGAAGATGATGTCGGCGCGATCCAGACGGAACGTCGTTTCGACGGGCCGGCCGAAGGCCTGTTGCAGAGCCATCGCTTGATTGTCGCGCGCGAGCGGCTCCCATTGATGCCAGCGCATCCCGGCAAACTGTTTCTGCAAATCGGCGATCTGGGCGACGAGGGAGGGCGACGAGACCGCGCCGGTCAGCAGGCGCAGACCCTCGCCATGCGTTTGCCCGAGCGCGTCGCGGCGGTCGTGAAGCGCCGCGATGAATCC
>DATGLU010000341.1:0-6748 GCA_035294045.1 Roseiarcus sp.
TCCTCGTCCAAATGAAGCCAAAGCGCTTCTACCCCGCCGAGAATCCTTTGAGCCGGCGATAGAGGTCCTGATAGCGCGCAAAGCCGTCGTCGTAGCGCGCGCGGCGTGCGTCGTCCGGCTCGAAAACGCGCTCGGGCCGGACAAGGGCCGCCGCGCCCTCCGCCAGCGAAGCGAAAAGACCGGCGCCGATTCCCGCCAGAATGGCGGCGCCGATCACGCCGGAATCGAGCCCGGCCTTTCGGTCGATCGCCCGGCCGAGAATATCGGCGCGGATTTGGCACCAGAGATCGGAGCGCGCGCCGCCGCCGGCGTGATGCAGCCTGGTCGTCTTGACGCCCGACGAGGCTTCGAGCGCGCCGAGAAGAAGCCTCACCGAATAGGCGACGCCTTCGAGAACGGCGCGCGCCATTTCCGGCGCGCCCGTCGCAGCGTCCAGGCCGGAAAAGGAGGCGCGCGCGGCAATGTCCCAAAGCGGCGCGCGCTCGCCTTGCAGATGTGGCAGAAAGATCGGCGCCGAGCGGGCCGGATCGCTCAGGGCGGCCAGCGCCGAAATGTCCTCGGCGCTCCGCCCCAGCATGGCGGCGAGCCAGGCGACCGAGGCGCCCCCCGCCTGGGTCGGCCCGGCGTGAAGCGTAATCCCCTCGCACGCGGGAAAAGCGATCACGCCCGGCGTTGGAACGCGCCGCGCGGAGACGATCGCGCCGACTTCGCTTGTGCCGCTGAGATAGGCGGCCTCGCCGTCCCGGACGGCGCCGGCCCCGAGCATCCCCGCCCAGGCGTCCATCGTGCTGTTGACGACGAGCAGGCCTGCGCCCGGCAAGCCGCTGCGCACCCTGCCGATCGGCGCGGCGATCCCCTTCAAGGGCGGAAGCCGCTCGGCCGCGCCCGGGACGAGGGCGACGAGTTCGGGGATATAGGCGAGGTTTTGGTCGACCACGCCGAATGACGCCATCGGATCGGCCGCCGCCTCGCCGGTGAGCTGGAACAGACAATAATCCTTCGGCGCCATGACCCAGCGGGTCTTGCGCCAAATCTCGGGATGGGCGCGCCGGACGAACGCCATTCGGCTCAAAACATGGCTGGCGTCGATCGGCAGCGGCGCGCCCCACCATTTCAGCCGATCGTCAATCGTCACGCGCTCATCGAGCTGGCGCGCGTCCTCGGCGCAGCGGCCGTCCTGCCACAGGATGGCGGGCAGGAGCGCCTGCCCGTTCGCATCGACGAAGGCATGGGTGTTGACCTGCGAGCAGAGGCCAAGCCCGGCGACCGCGCCCGGCGGCGCCGCGGCGGTCAATTCGCCGAGCGCGGCGAGGACGCGCGACAGCCAGTCGGCTGGGTCCTGCTCGGCCCAGCCGGGCGCCGGGCGCGCCGTCGCATAGGCGCTGGAATAGGTCTTTCGCGCCCGGCCGGCCATGTCGAACAAAGCGGCCTTGACCGACGTGGTCCCGACATCGACGCCGATAAGAAAAGAGCCGTCCATATGCGCAAAATCCCCCTGCGGCGCGACTATAGCCGGTCGGTTGCGCTTTGTGGTCGCGATGCTAGTTTGGCCCGCGCGGCGCTTGGATCGTCAGGGGGGATAAATGCCCAGAATTGCTTCTCGTTTTATTGCGGCGCTGGCCGGCGGGGTCGCCCTGCTCGCCGCCTCGCAAGCCATGGCGGGCGCCAAGATCGCGGTGATCACGCCCTATCTCGCCCAGCCCGGCACGCAATTCTATGTCGAAGCCTTCCAGGACCAGGCCAAGGCCAATGGCTGGACCGTGAACGTCGTCGATACGAAGGGCGACGTCGCCGCCGCGATCAGCCGCATCGAGGACGCCGCCAACGACAAGGTCGATGCGATCGTCATCAACGTCGATCCGGCGCAAGTCGCCGCCGGCCTCGAAACCGCGAAAAAAGCCGGCATCCCGGTCTTCGGCATGGATGCCGGCGCGAGTCCCCTGCTCGTCACCAACGTGACCAGCAACGGCTATGCGATGGCGGCCGAGACCGCGGCCTATGTCGCCAACCGCATCAACGGCAAGGGCAATGTCGTGATGTTCGTCTATGACGCGTTCCCGCCGGTCCAGGCCCGCGGCGTCATCGCCGATGCGATTTTCAAGAACAATCCCGACATCAAGGTCATCGACCGGATCACGCCCGACGTGAAGGACGGCGGCATCGCCGATTCGCGCGCCAAAATGGAGGCGCTGCTCGCCGCCCATCCAAAGAAGGGAGAGATTTCGGCGGTGTGGGCGGCCTGGGACCAGCCCGCGCTCGGCGCGCTGCAGGCGATCGAGGCGGCGGGACGCAGCGGCGAAGGCATCGTCATCACCGGCATCGACGCCAATCCGCAGGCGCGCGAGGCGATCGCCAAAGGCGGCAATTTCGAAGCCTCGATCGCGCAGGACTTCAAAGGCATCGGCAGGACGACGGCCGACGCGGTCAAGCGCACGCTGGCCGGCGAAAAGATCAAGCAAAGCGTGATCTATGTGCCGACCAAGCTGATCACCGCGGCCAACGCCAAGGACTAGAAGGAGTACGTCCTCCCCCGTCGAAGACGGGGGAGGGGGACCGCGCGTCAGCGCGGTGGAGGGGGCCTCGGCGCCTGAGGATTATCTCAACCGCCGGAGCCCCCTCCACCATGCTTCGCATGGTCCCCCTCCCCCGCTCCGCGGGGGAGGATTTTTTCGCCGCCTCGCGATGACCATTGTCCTCACCGTCGCCCGGAAGTACGGCACCCTGATCGGCGTCGCCGTTATCCTTCTTTATTTCTGGATTAACCTGCCCGGGACGTTCCTCACCGCGCGGAACCTGCTCAACATCTCGCAGCAGATGAGCATGCTCGCGGTCGTCGCCTTCGCCATGACGGTGGTGATGGCGGTCGGCGATTTCGATTTGAGCGTCGGCTCGACAGCGAGCCTTGCCGGGATTGTCGCGGCGCTGGTTTTCATCGCCGGCGGGCCGCCGAGCCTCGCCATCGCCGCGGCGATGACCGCCGGGCTCGTCGGCGGCGTCATCAACGGTTTCCTGATCAGCTATGTCGGGATATTGCCGTTCGTCGCCACGCTAGGCACGATGACCGTCTATAGCGGCCTCGCCTTCCGCCTCTCCGGCGGCAAGACTCTGTTCGGCAGCGCCATTCCCGCTAGTTTCGCCGACTTTGCTCGAGGCGGAATTCCGCTGGGCGGCTCCAGTCTCGTCCTGCCGAATCTCACCCTTGTCGCGCTCGGCGCGTTGGCGCTCGTCTGGCTGCTGCTCGAGCAGACCGTCTATGGCCGCCGGATTTATGCGATCGGCGGCAATAGCGAGGCCGCGCGGCTCGTCGGCATTCCCGTCAAGGCTTTGCGCCTCGCCGCGTTCGGCCTTTCCGGCCTCGGCGCCGCTGCGGCCGGGTTGATGTATGCAAGCCGCGTCGCTTCGGCCAATCCGACCCAGGGCGCCGGCTTGATGCTCGACTCCATCGCGGCGGTCTTCCTCGGCACGACGATCAGCGAACAGGGCGAGCCGCGCGTCCTGAACACGCTCGCCGGCGTCCTGATCCTCGGCGTGCTCGGCAATGGCCTGACGCAAATGAACGTCGACAGCTATGTCCGCGACATGCTGACCGGATCGATCGTCATCGTCGCCGTGGCGGCGAGCAGCCTGAGCAAAATGCGCAGGCGATAGCGCACGATCGTCACGCGAGCGAAGCGCTTCGCTCGCAATGACGACGCCGCGCATCAGGCGGCGGGGGCGACCTCGTTGTCGATGCGATCGCCGATGCGGGTTTCCGCTTGCGCCAGATCGTAGCTCGTTTGCAAATTCAGCCAAAAGCGCGGGCTTTGGCCGAAATAGCGGCCAAGTCGCATCGCCGTCTCCACCGATACGGCTCGCTTGCCGTTCAAAATATCGGTGATGCGACCGGACGGGGTGCGCAATGCGAGAGCCAAGGCGTTAGCGGACAGACGCCTCGCCTCCAACTCCCGTTTCAGAATTCTACCCGGATGCACGGCTCTCATTCTTATATCCTCAATGGTAATCTACGATTTCGACCTCGTGAGCGTCGCCATCTTCGAATCGAAAGCACAAGCGCCAAGGGCCATTGATCGTCATCGCCCATCGCCCCGCCCGCTCTCCTTTGAGCTTGTGCAACCCGATGGATTTGAGCGGGCTCAAATCGGCAAGAGACGTTGCGGCGTCTAGCATCGCTAAAAGCTCGTCGGCGGCGCTCTCGTTCATGCCGGAAAATTTCGATTTGCCTTCCGCGGCGAATTTCCTGGTGGCGGCGTTCGCCCACGACCGGATCATTCGGCACGAATACTACGCATTACGTAGTATGTCAACTCGAAGATAGCAAGCCCTTCGGCAAATTCGTCTGGCTTGTGTGTAGGCCGCACCGACGCGCTGACGGATTAATCGAGGGCGCGTATAGTCGCCGCCTTTCGAATCAAACCCGCTTGCTTGAAGGAGAATCCATGCGCGCCCATCTCCCCTTCATCATCGCCGTCAGCCTCGCGCTTGCCGCCCCGCTCGCTTTCGCGCCGCCGCTTCCCGCCTTCGCGCAGGCCCAGCAGCCCGAGGGCGGGGCGCCGATCAAGCAGATCGCGCTGACCCAGAAGCAGATCGATTCCTACCTTGCGGCGAAGAAAGAGATCGACGCGGCATTGGAAAAACTGCCGGAGGGCGAGGCGCCCGATCCGAAAACGACGGCGCAGCTCGACGCCATCGCCAAGAAAAACGGCCTCGCCAATTACGACGAATACGAGTCGATCGAGGACAATATCAGCTTGGTGATGGACGGCATCGACCCGCAGACCAAGAAATATATCGGCGCCGAAGCGGTGATCAAGCAGGAGATCGCGCAACTCAAGGCGGAAAAGAGCATGTCGCCGAAGGACAAGAAGGAGGCGCTGGAGCAATTGAACGCCGCGCTGAAATCGACGACGCCAGTGCAGAATCCCGGCAATATCGAGCTCGTGACCAAGAATCTCGACAAGATCAACGCCGCCATGCCGCAGGACCAGGAGCAGCCGCAGAAAATGTGAAATCCTCCCCCGCGAAGCGGGAAAGGGGACCATGCGTAGCATGGTGGAGGGGCTCCGATCTCTCAGGATAATGCGCGACCGCCGCGGAGCCCCCGCCACCGAGCGCCGCGCGCGCCGTCCCCCTCTCCCGCTTTACGCAAGAGAATTGTCGAGCGTGAACAGCTCCTGCGGCCGCGCGACGCCGCGCAGCGCGTACCGTCCGACCGAGACGAACGGGCTCGGCTCGACCCCGGCGGAGGCGGCGAAGGCGGCCGAGACGAGGACGGGCTGGTCGACGGACCGGCACATCGCCGCGATCCGGCTGACCTCGTTGACCGCCGGGCCGATCACCGTGAAATCGAGCCGCTCGCGGCTGCCTATATTGCCGTAATAGACTTCGCCGAGATGCAGCCCGAGATACATGTCGGTCGCCGGCAGGCCCTGGCCGCTCCGGCTGGCGTTTAGCGCCCGAACCGCTTTTTGCGCATGGCGCGCGGCGTCGAGCGCGGCGGCGCAGGCCTGGCGCCGCTCCCGGGCCGGAAAGATCGCCAGCACGCCGTCGCCGATCAGCTTCAGCACATCGCCCTCATGATCGTGAATGGCCGAGATGATCGCGTCGGCATAGTCGTTGAGCAGCGGAATGATCAGTTCCGGCGGCGAAGCGTCGGAGAGGCGCGTATAATTGCGCAGATCGCTGAACCACAGCACTGTCTCGATGCGATCGGCGACGCCGCGGGCGATGCGGCCGCTGAGCACGCGCCTTCCGGCGTCGCGGCCAAGATAGGTTTCGACCAGCGTCTGGGCGATGCGGCCGAGCGAAGCGGACTTGATCGCCAAGCCGAGGAACGGCGTCAGCCGCTCGAGCGCGGCGATCTCCGCGTCCGAAAAACCGTCCGACCGGTCGGTCATCCAGGACGAATAGAAGCAATCCATCTCGCCGATCGCGCCGTCCGCCGCGAACGGATTGACCATCGCCACGTAATCCGTAAGTCCGGCGGCGCGGGAATCGGCGAGGCCAGGAAACTCGGCGATGCTCTCGTCGGTGATGCGCCGGCGCAGCAGAGTTTCGCCGCTGCTCACCAGGCGATAGAAGGGGCTGGCGCGCCAGCGCGCCGCGGCCTCGCCTTCCGTGCTCGATCCATATTCGACGAGCGTCGCCTCCTTATCGCGCTCCCAGCGAATCGCCCGGCCCTCGTAAATCGGGTGCAGCGTGTCGATGAGCAGGACCGCGCGGGCGAGCGGCAGGCCGCTTGCCGCGGCGCGGGCGCAAAAGCCCTGAACCAGAGCGGTTTCGGTCATGCCGGCAAGCCCGGCCTCGGCAATCCACGCGGCAAGCGCGACGATGTCTTTCTCGATCATGGCGCGATCATAATCCTCCCCCGCGAAGCGGGGGAGGGGGACCATGCGAGCATGGTGGAGGGGGTACGGCGGTTGAGAACTATTTCCAACGCCTGAGTCCCCTCCACCGCGCTTACGCGCGGCTCCCTTCCCCGCTTCGCGGGGGAGGATGGCGGTACATCCTTGAATCGGGCAAACTCGCAGAGCCATCTCCCGATCTAAGGATTAACGCCATGGACAAAGCGGCTCTCGAGGAAGACATTCGCCGTCTCGCCGAGCAGGAGCGCTTGCTCGTCTTCGCGCGTTTCGGGCCGCAGGAGGCCTGGACCTTGGGCGCGCTCTTGCGCGACATGGCCCTTGCGGGCGCGGCGCCGGTCGCGATCGACATTTCGCTGCGCGACCGTACTCTTTTTCATTGCGCCCTG
>DATGLU010000342.1:0-4231 GCA_035294045.1 Roseiarcus sp.
TCGCGGTGCGCTCGCGCGGCGTCGCCGCGCCCAAAATTACGGCGATCAATCGCTTGCCGCCATGCGTTGCGCTGGCGACGAGGTTGAAGCCGGCGGCGCAGGTGAAGCCCGTCTTCATGCCGTCCGCGCCAGGGTAGCGGCCGATCAAGCCGTTATGCGTCGGAATGATCCGGCTGCCGAGCTGCAACGCGCCGATGCTGAAAATGCCGGCTTCGTCCGGAAACTCCTTCAGCAAGGCGCGGGCGACGATCGCCATGTCGCGCGCCGATGTCACTTGCCGGTCGTCGGGCAATCCGTTCGGATTGACGAAATGCGATTCCTTCATGCCGAGCTTGGCCGCGGCGGCGTTCATCTCGTCGGCGAAACTTTCGACCGAGCCGGACACGCCTTCGGCGATCATCACCGCGATGTCGTTCGGCGACTTCACCATCAGCATCTTCAGCGCATTGTCGAGCGTCACCTCGGTGCCCGGCTTAAAGCCCATTTTTGACGGCGCCATGCTCGCTGCGCGCTGCGACATCACGAACGGCGTATCGAGCGTGACGCGCCCGTCGCGCACCGCGCTCAGCGCGACATAGGTCGTCATCAATTTGGTCAGCGAGGCAGGGTACCAATTGGCGGTCGCCTGGCGCTCATAAAGGACTTTGCCGCTATCGGCGTCGATCACCAAAGCGGGGGCGGCGAAGGCGGGGCCGGCGACAAGCGCGAGCAGCGTTGCGAAGATTCCGGCGCGCCAGCGGCCCAACTGCATCAATGCGTCTCTTTTCGTTAAAACTGCGCACTCTTCCGACTTGCGCTGCGGCGCGGCGAAGCGGATCGAAGCCCTTCAGCCCTCATTAAGCGAAAGCTTCGCGGCCGTCCATGGCGAATCCAGGGCGAGGCTCTAAGCGCCAAAAGCGCTCGGGCGCGCGGTTCCTCGCCAAGAGTCACCCAGAATTGATTGGCTTAAGGGCGCAATCGCCTATTATCAAGGCGCTCAGCATGGATTTCGGACGATGAGTTTTATGTCTGTCCAGCGCGCGGCGGTCGCGGCGCTGGCCGTGGCCGGCATGGTTGTCTCTTCGACGCTCGGGCTTGCGGCCGAAGCCTCGCCGGTGAAAGCCGTGGTCGAGCTCTTCACCAGCCAAGGCTGCTCGTCCTGCCCGCCGGCCGATCGTATTCTCGCCGAATTGGCCCGCGATCCCGACACGTTGGCCATCTCCTTACCGGTCGACTATTGGGACTATATCGGCTGGAAGGACACGCTCGCCGAGCCGGTCTACACGGCGCGCCAGCGCGCCTACGCCAGGACGAGCGGCCGCGGCGAGGTCTATACGCCGCAGGCGATCATCAACGGCGTCGCCGACGCGGTCGGCAGCGACCGGGCGCAGATCGCGACGGCGGAGGCCCAGACTCTCAAACGGCCCGACGTCTTGTCGACGCCGCTATCGGTCTCCGAGCAGGGCGGCTCGATCGCCATCTCGATCGGCGCGGCGCCGTCGGGGAGGAGCTATAAAGCCGGCGTTTATCTTATCGCCTTGGCGAGCAAGCGTACTGTCGCGATCAAGCGCGGCGAGAACGCGGGCTCGACGCTGACCTATTCCAATGTCGCGCGCGCGATCACCAAAATCGGCGAATGGACCGGCGCGCCGATTGTGCTGAAAGCCAGCCTCGATCAGGCTCGCTTGAATGGCGCCGATTCCTACGCCGTCATCGTCCAAGAAGGCGGCCGCAGCGCGCCCTCGGCCATTCTCGCCGCCGCCAAGGGACCGCCGCCGCCCTCGCTTTAGCGGGTTTGTTTCCTGTAAGGGGTCATTGCGAAGAGCGAAGCAACGAAGCAATCCACTTGGAGAGCGCCGCTCTATGAAGGGATTGCTGCGCTCGCAACGACGGCTTCAGATGACATGAAACCGGTGGAACGACGGCCGTGCGGCGCCGTCGCGCGGCGGGAAGCTTTGCGCCAGGAGATCGCCGCAGCGCGCCGCGGCGCCGATCAGCGCCTCGGCGGTTTGTCCGCTTTTCATCTCGGCGAGCAGCCGATCGATCAGGACCTGCCACTCCTTTTGCGGAATCGCTTTGGCTGCGGCGTCATCGGCGATGACGCGGGCGAAGCGCTCGGCGAGCGAAACATACAGCAGCACGCCATTGCGCTCATGATTATGGGCGAGGCCGCGCAAGGCGAATTGCTCGAGCGCGGCGCGATGCGCATTGGTCCGCCTGATCCGCGTCGGCGTCAGCAGGAGGCGCAGGCGCGGCAGCGTCAGGACGAGGAGCGCGACGATGAAGACCGCAAGCTGCACAAGGTAAATGCGCTCGGCCGAAATCTCGGTGAGATCGAGCAGCGGCCAGGGCGCCAGCAAGGCGAGCACGGCGCTCCAGACGAACGGCATGACCTCGTAATTCGCCGAGGCGCGAGCAAGGACGAAAACGATCTGGCCGCTCGACCGCGCTTGCGCGGCGCGGATCGCGGCCTCGATGCGGGCGGCGTCGTCATGGCTGATCGTCATCACCAGCTCCCCGAGGCGCCGCCGCCGCCGGACGAGCCGCCGCCGCCGGAAAAGCTGTCGCCGCCGCCGCCCAAAAAGCCGCCGCCGCCGAAATCGCCGCGCCGCGAATTGCCGCCGCTCAGCAGCATGTAGAGCAAGGCTGGGCCGATTCCGCCGCGGCTTCGTACCGTATGGATGAAGACGAGCAGAAAGATCGCGGCGAAGAGGAGCAGGGGCAGCAGCGCGGCGAGACTCGACTTGTCCTCCTCCCGCACCGCCGGCCGCTTCTGCCAATCGGCGGCGTCGGCGGTCAGCGTGGTGATGATGTCGTCGACGCCGCGCTCGACGCCGCCGTTGAAATCGCCGGCCTTGAAGCGCGGCGCGACCGCGTTGGCGATGATGATTTTCGACGTTGCATCGGTCAGCGTTCCTTCCAGCCCATAGCCGACCTCGATGCGGACGCGATGCTCCTTCGGCGCGACCAGGAACAGGACGCCGTTGTTCTTCTTCGCTTCGCCGAGCTTCCACGTCCGGAAGAGCTGGTTGGCGTAGGGCTCGATCTCCTGGCCGTCCAGCGAGGAGACGGTCGCGACGACAAGCTGAATGCCGGATTTGTCCTCCAGGGCCTTCAGCTTCGCGGTCAAAGCCGCGCGCGTCTCGGCGGAGAGGATATTGGCCTGATCGACGACGCGGCCGCCGAGCGGCGGAAAGTTCGGCTCGGCCGCGAGAGCGGGCGCCCAGAGCAGGAGCGTGATTACAAACGCTGCAGCTGTCATTGCGAGGAGCGAAGCGACGCAATCCAGGAACCGCGGCGGTTCTTGGATTGCTTCGCTTCGCTCGCAATGACGGAGGCGCTGCACCTTAAAACCGGCGCGTCAGAACTTCACCTTGGGCGCGCCTTGCGCGCCGCTATCGGCGGTGAATTCGGCCATCGGCTGATTGGAGCGGAAGATCGTCGAGGCCCAGAGCACGCCGGGGAAGGTGCGCAATTCGAGATTATAGGCGCGCACCGCGTCGATATAATCCTTGCGGGCGACGGCAATGCGGTTCTCGGTGCCTTCGAGCTGCGCCTGGAGCGCGAGGAAGCTCTGGTTCGATTTCAGCTCGGGGTAGTTCTCGCTGACAGCCAACAGCCTGCCGAGCGCGCCGGAAAGAGCATTCTGCGCGTCCTGCAATTGCTTGACCTTTTCGGGATCGGTCAGTTGCGAGGCGTCGACATGGATGGAGGTCGCCTTGGCGCGCGCTTCAGTGACCTGGGTCAGCACGTCCTTTTCCTGCTTGGCGTAGCCTTGCACGGTGGCGACGAGATTGGGAATGAGGTCGGAGCGGCGCTGATACTGGTTCTGCACCTCCGCCCAGGCCGCCTTGGCCGCCTCCTCCTTGGTCGGGATGCGGTTATAGCCGCAGGCCGAGAGGGTGAGGCCGATGGCGAGCAGGATCGTGAGCGCGCGCAGGCGCGAGAGAATGACGGGCAAGGAGAGACCCCCAGCATGAGCGCGCCGCGAATGAAGCGGCGGCGAGCAGATATAGGGACGAAATCGGCGTCGGCAAAGAGCCGGACGACGCTTTCCGGTTCACGCCTGCTTGGCGGGGATCGCCGCCAGCTTGCGCTTGATCTCCTCCGACGCCATGCGCCCCTCTGGTATGCGCGGCCCGATCGTATCATGGCGAGCGCGGGCGATGCGCATATGGAAAAGGCCTTACGCCGCCATCGCCTTCTTGGCGGCGAGCGCGAGAAAGCCTGAGCGCGTATAGCCATTCGCTTC
>DATGLU010000343.1:0-2337 GCA_035294045.1 Roseiarcus sp.
ACGCCGAGCAGGAATATTTCGCCGACGGAATCTCGGAAGACATCATTACCGCCCTGTCTAAGATTTCCGGTTTGTTCGTGATCGCCCGCAATTCGTCTTTCACCTTCAAGGGGAAGGCCGTCGATGTCGCAGAGGTCAGCAAGAAGCTCAACGTCCGCTTCGTTCTCGAGGGCAGCGTACGAAAGGCCGGCGGCAGAGTGCGCATCACGGCGCAACTGATCGACGGGCTAACCAGCGGCCATGTCTGGGCTGAACGTTTCGATCGCGAGTTGACGGATATTTTCGCTGTCCAAGACGAGGTTACGCAAGAAATTGTCTCGGCTCTGGCGCTCAACATCGCCGAAGGCGACCGGCGGCTTTCGGTCCAGCCAACGCTCAACCCGGAGGCCTATGACCTTTTCCTGCGCGGACGCGAGCTTTGGCACCATCAAAACAAAGAGCAGAACGCCAAGGCTCTGGAAATGTTGGCTCGCGCTGCGGCGTTGGAGCCGAACTTCCCCGCCGCTTACGCCCTTGCCGCGGTGGCGCATATGCGGGACTATTTGAACCACTGGACCGAATCTCCGGCGCTCTCCATGGAGCGCGGATACGAAATGGCGCAGCGCGCGGTGGCGGTCAACGATCGCGATCCCTATGCGCTCTGGGCGTTGGGCAGCATCTATCTTTGGAAGCGCCGTCACGACGAAGCCGAAACAGAGCTCGCCAAGGCGATTTCGCTTGATCCGAACTTTGCATGGGGACATTTGCTGCTCGGACTCGTTCGCCACTATGCCGGCAGGTCCGATCAGGCGATCGAATGTTTCAACCGGGCGATCGCCTTGGATCCTTACGCGGATTTTTATCTGCACTATCTGGCGCAAGCCTATTTCCAGTTGGGCAAGTACGAGAAGGCGTCGGAAATCCTGAAACGACGGATTACGCGCAATCCCGACACCGATATTTCCCGCGTGCTCTTGGCGGCCTGCCTCGGCCATTTGGGCCGCTCGGAGGAGGCCCGCGCCCAGTGGCGGGATGTCTTCCGCGTCAATCCCAATTATTCTCTGGAGCACCGCCGCCAGGTTCTTCCGTACAAGAATCCAGACGATTTCGAGCTGCTGATGGAAGGCCTTAGAAAGGCCGGCCTGCCTGAGCCGTGAGGCTTATCGCCATCTGATTATTCGCTGGTCGTTTTCAAAACTATGGCGAAAAAGCGACCCCGCGGATCGATCCCGTTCGTCCGAGGTCGCCATAGCCGGCCGCAAGCGCGACTCTCACGCGAACCAAGCGTGGCCGGTCGCGTTCCTGTCGGATGACTAAGACCTTCGCGCATTCCCGGAACACGAGCCGCACGCCGAGGCTGCGCGGCGGCGGCTCGATTGCGCCGGTGGCGATGCAGATCGTGCTCATGTTCACGCTGACCACCCTGCCGACGCCGCTCTACCGCGATTACATGCGGGCCTTTCACTTTTCGATCCTGACGCTGACGCTGATTTTCGCGACCTATTCCGCCGGAACGCTGGCGACGCTGCTTTTCCTCGGCCGGCTGTCGGACCAGATCGGCCGCCGACGCACATCGCTGCCGGCCATCGGCCTCGCCGCGATCGCCGCCCTGATTTTTCTCTTGGCCAGCAACATCCCGAGCCTGTTCGCCGCCAGGCTCCTGACCGGAATCGCCGCCGGCCTCTCCTCCGGAACCGCGACGGCGTGGCTGCGCGACCTGCACGATGATTCCGAGCAGAAGACCGCCTCGATCCGGACGGTCGCCGTGAACGTTTTCGCGCTCGGCCTCGGCCCGCTTTGGGCCGGGCTCTTCGCGGCCTTCGCGCCCTGGCCGATGCGGCTTTCCTATCTCGTCTACATCCTCCTTTTGATTCCGCTTGCGGTCGCTATCGCGGCGACGGCCGAAACCGTGAAAGAGCGGCGACGGCCTTCGCAACTCTCCCTGAAGCCGCGCATCGGCGTGCCGCGGCCGCTGTGGGCGGCGTTCGCCGCGCCGGGCGTGACGAGTTTCGTCATCTTCGCGCTGGTCGGCTTTTATTCGGCGATCGCGCCGAACCTGCTGTCCCAGACGCTCGGCCAGTCGAACCACGCCATTATCGGCGGCGTCGTGTTCGAATTGTTCTGCGTCGCCGCGCTGACCGTCTATGCGACGCGCGCCTGGTCGAGCCGCGCCGCCATGCTCAGCGGCGCGGGCGCCATGCTGCCGGCGCTGGCTTGTCTCGTCCTGGCGCAGGCATTGCCGTCCATGCCGGCGCTGCTGGCCGGCACGGCGGCCGGCGGGATTTCGCTCGGCCTCGGCTATCGCGGCAGTCTTGAAGTCGCCAATGAGATCGCGCCCGAAAACCAGCGCGCCGAGCT
>DATGLU010000344.1:0-4336 GCA_035294045.1 Roseiarcus sp.
TTGATGACGACATCCGCGCCGCCCTCGCCGATCGCCATGCCGAAACTCTGATTGGCCATGGACTCGAGATAGGGAAACAGCGCGCCGCCGGCGGTATCGGGCGCGAAGTCGAGATGCAGGCCCCAGGCCGCCATCATCGCCTTGACTTTCGGATGCTCGAAATGCGCGTCGAGAAAGTCGCGCGGCGTCGCCAGCAGCATCCTCAACGTATCGTACAGCCAGGACGCGCCCTTCTCGCGCCATGCCTTCCAGACGACTTTCGCCGCGGCCCAGGACGGAATCGGCGAGCCGAGCAGCGCGAAAAGATGCGGCGCGTCGCCGCCGAACCGCGCCAACAAATCCCGCCAGGCTTTTGCGTCGGCCGGCGAAAGCGCCGACACCCCCGTCAAGGTCTTCTCCAGCGTCTTGCTGACGCCGAGAAAGGTGTCATCGCGAAACACGCTGGCGAAGCAGTCTTCGGCTGGCGCGAAAGCGAGGCCATGCGCGTGCAGCAGGTCCTTATGCGCGGCGAAGAACGGCGAGCCGGCGAACATCGAGAGATTCATCGCGCAAAGGTCGTGCCGGAAGCCGGGCAGCGTCGCTTCGCGCGTCTTCACTGCGCCGCCGGGCTCGGCCCCCGCCTCGACAACAGCGACGCGCCACCCTTTCTCCGCAAGCCTCAACGCGGCCGCCAAGCCGTTCAGCCCCGCGCCGACGACGACCGCGTCATAGCTCATAGCCGCCCCTCAATTCCATGCAAATCCAAGCAATTGGCGGCTCGCGCGGACGCGCCGGCCAACCAGCTTGCCTCAGCGAAAATGCCCAACGCGCCGAAGTTTCGCCTATTCCGCAGCAACCTACAATATCGAAGATTGGCGGGCGAGCCCGGCGCGGCGCCCGCTGTCCCTCTCGATTATTGCAAATTCATATTTCTCCGATACTCTTCGCCAACCCCGCCGAGAGGACGGATGGCTTGACGGCGGGGGCGCGACATCGGAGGACGCCTATGAGCTCAAACAGGACGCTTGCTGATCTCGCTTCGGCGCTTCTATCGGGGGCCGTGCGAGTGGTGGATCTCTCGGCGCCGCTCGGGCCGGATACTCCGGTCATCTATCTGCCGCCGAATATCGGCAAGAACACGCCGCCGGTGAAGGTGCATCGCATCTCGCAATATGACGCCGACGGTCCGTACTGGGCGTGGAACTGGCTCGAGCTTGGCGAGCATACCGGCACCCATTTCGATGCGCCGCGCCACTGGATCAGCGGCAAGGACTATCCCGACGGCTCGACCGACAAAATCCCAGCCAAGAATTTCGTCGCGCCGGTCAATGTCATCGACCGCTCGAAGGAAGCGGCGGAGAATCCGGACTACCTGCTGACCGTCGACAGCATCAAGGCTTGGGAAAAAGAGCACGGCGACATCGAAGCGGGTTGCTGGGTTCTGTTGCGCACCGATTGGTACAAGCGCGGCGACCGCACCGAGACCTTCCTCAACGCCGACGAGAAAGGTCCGCATTCGCCCGGCCCGACCGCTGAGGCGATCACCTATCTCATCTCCAAAGGCGTGATCGGCTGGGGCTCCGAGACGGTCGGCACCGACGCCGGGTCGGCCGCCGGGATGAATCCGCCGTTCCCCGCCCATACGCTGATGCATCAGGCCAACCGCTACGGACTCGCCAGCCTTTGCCATCTCGACGAGCTTCCGCCGAAAGGCGCGATCCTGATCGCCGCGCCGCTGAAATTCGTCGACGGGACCGGCTCGCCGGTCCGCGCCCTCGCTTTGACGCCGGCATGACGGCGGCCGATGGCGAGCGCCGATTACGTCCTGGTCGGCGGCGGCGTCAACGGGCTGGTCGCCGCCGCAATGCTTGGCAAGAAGGGCCGCAAGGTCCTCCTGCTTGAGCGCAACGACCGCATCGGCGGCTGCTTGCGCAGCGAGGAGATCACCGCGCCCGGCTTCATTCACGACGTCATGGCGACGACGCTCGTCCTCTTCCTGACCTCGCCGGCCTTCGCGGCGCTCGGCAAGGACCTGGAGGCGCGCGGCTTCGCCGTCGCGCATAGCGAGCTGCCGACCGGCGTGCTGCGCCCGGACGGATCGTCGGTGCTGTTCTCCCGCGATCGCGCGCGCAACGTGGCGACCTTCGAAGCTTGCGCAAAAGGCGACGGCGAGGCCTACGCCCACGAGATGGATCGGATGGGCGCGGATGCGCCATTTCTGTTCTCGCTGCTCGGCGGCTCGCTTTGGTCGCGGAAAACGGCGGCGATTCTTGTGCGGGAAGCCTGGAGGCGCGGTCCGCGCGGGCTCGCCGCGTTTTTCGGCGAAGCGCTGCGCCCGGCGCGCGCCTATCTGGAATCGACCTACGCCTCGGACGCGATCCACGCGCTCTGGGCGCCATGGGGCCTTCATTGCGGCCTCAACCCGGAGAGTTCGTATTCCGCGCAGATGATCAAGGTGATCGCCTTCGCCGTGGAGCTCGCCGGCTGTCCGATCGCGATCGGCGGGGCGAAGACGTTGCTTTCCGCATTCGAGCGCCTGATCGTCGATCAGGGCGGCGAAATCCGCTGCGGCGCGGATGTCGAGCGCGTCGAGACGGGCGCCGGCGGCCGCGCCGAGGCGGTGCGCCTCGCTTCGGGCGAGCGGATCGAAGCGAAGCATGGCGTCATCTGTTCGACGACTCCCACTCAGCTCTATGGACGCTTGCTGCGCGACCATTCCCTGCCGCCGGACATCGCGCGCGCGGCGAGGCGCTATCGCTATGGCAAGGGCGACATGCAGATCCATTACGCGCTCGATGCGCCGCCGCGATGGAAAGGCGGCGAGGCGCTGGGAAAGGTCGCGCTGCTGCATGTGACGCCCGGCCTCGACGGCGTCTCGCGCGCCGCAAACGAATGCGAGCGCGGGCTGCTGCCGGCCGAGCCGACCCTCTGCGTCGGTCAGCCGACGGCGCTCGATCCGTCGCGGTCGCCGCGGGGCAAAGCCATTCTATGGCTGCAATTGCCCGAAGCGCCGCGATTCTTGAAAGGCGACGCGGCGGGCGAAATCGCGATTCCGCCGGAAGGCCGCTGGACCGAGGCGGTGCGCGAGGCCTTCGCCGATCGCGCGGAGGCGTTGTTCGCGCGCCACATTGACGATTTCCGCAGCCATGTGATCGCCCGCAAGGCCTATTCGCCCGCCGATCTCGAGAGCATGAACGTCAATCTCGTCGGCGGCGATCCTTATGGCGGCTCTTGCGCCATCGACCAATTCTTCCTCTGGCGCCCCTTCGCGGTTTCGACTAATCACAAGACCCCCGTCCCCGGCCTCTACCATATCGGGGCGTCGACCCATCCCGGGCCAGGCCTCAGCGGCGGCTCGGGCTTTCTTCTCGCCAGCGCGCTTTAAATGACCGACCAGACGAATTCGCCCGCCGCCTTGTTCGACGATCCCGTGAGGATCCGCGCGAGCGCTTCCGGCGCGCGTCCCTCGCTCGGCCAAATCGGGCTGCAGCAATTCGTGCCCTATTTGATCAACAGCATCTCACTGAGCTGGACTACGCATCTCGCCGACGCCCTGAAACTGCAGGATATGACGACAACGAAGATGCGCGCCTTGGCGATCCTCAGCATCTCGTCTCCCGTCACGATCAACGAGCTTTCCTTCTACGCGCTGACTGAGCAATCGACGATGAGCCGCACGCTCGACGCGCTGGAGGAGCAAGGCCTGATCGTGCGCAAGCCGCGGCCGGAAGATTTGCGCGTGCGCGACGTCGACATCACCCAGGCCGGCCGCGACGCCTTCGCCAAGGTCTGGCCGACAATGTACGATCTCCTGCTCAAGATGCTGGATGGCGTCGATAACGAGGAGTACAAGGCCTTTATCGCGACGCTTCATAAGATCGTCCGCAATATCCACAATTACGGCATCTGAGGCTTATATCGCCGTCAATCGAGCCGCGTCAGGTAGCGGGCGATCGACTGCGGCTCGGGCAGAACGGCGACAATCTTGAGCTGCGCGATGTTGCGGCGTTCGGCGGCGGCGAGATGCGCATCCAGCATCGCGGCGGCGGCCGGGGCGGCGTCCTGCAGCAGCAATTCGACGATCAGGCGGTGCTCGGTGATCGCGGTGCGGTCGCTCGGCAGGCCGAGCTGGCGCAGCACCCGCTCGGCGGCGAGCACCGGCAGGAGATTGCGGCGGATTTGCTCGCGCAGGCGCTCGTTCGGCGTGGCGAGCACGCAAGTGTCGATCAGCAGGGTTTCGAATGCTTCCAGCTCCCGTCCTTCGCCGTCGCCGGCGGAATCGGGAAAGGCGGCTTCCGCCTGCCGGAAGCGCGCGAAGATTTCGCCGAGCCGGCGGCGCTCGAGCAGCGGCGCGGCG
>DATGLU010000345.1:0-3049 GCA_035294045.1 Roseiarcus sp.
CAAGCGAGGCGCTTATAAGGGCGCGCCGGCCGCGGCGTCAATCACGATCTTGCGCGAAATCGGCGCCCTGACGCGCGGGAGGTCCGAAAATCGAAGCCTATTCGCAATGCGGTATTATGTTACCGCACCCTGATCGACGCCGCGCGGCGGGATCGAGTAGGTCCCGGTCGCGTGAGCCGCCAGGGTCTCCTCGCCCTCCGACCAGATGCGCACCTCGCCGACCGCCAGGCGCTTGCCGAGCTTGACGAGGAGCGCCTCGCCGAAGAGATCGCGCGGCGCCGGCCGCGCCAGGAAATTGATGTTGAGATTGGTCGTCACCGCGAGCTTGACCCGGCCGATCTGCGCCAGGATCGCCACGTAAAGCGCGACATCGGCGAGGGCGAAGATCGACGGGCCGGAAATCGTGCCGCCCGGCCGGAGCTGGCTCGGATGGTGGATCATGCGCAAAAGCGCGCGCATCGGTCCGACCTCCTCGATGCGAAAGATGCGGCCGATCTGCATCTGCGGGAATTCCTCGGCGAGGAAGGCTGTGACCTCGTCGCGACCGAGGGCGAGTTCAGGGCGAGGCGCGCGCATGGCGTTCAATCCTTGGAGTAAAGGTACGATCGCGTCAGCGGGCGACCGGCGTCAGCACAGAAAGGAACGGGCGAACGCGCCGCCGGTCAAGAGGCCCGCGGCGCCGATCGTCCGCCGCATCACATGGCGGCGGGCTCCGGCTTCGCCGATCTTGCGAAAGGGCGGCCGCCTCGAACATCGGCGTAAAGCCCATGAAGCGATCGTCCGCCGCGCCGCCGCGCGCCGGCATTTGCGGAGGCCGGCCGCTCTTCCGCGTCATCGGTCTTTCTCGACCGATGGCGCCGGCCGCCGCGCGCTTTCGAGAAGCTTGCCGAGCAGAAGATAGAGTTGCGCCCGCTCGTCCTGCGTCAAGGCGCCGATGATCGCGCGCTCGTTTTCGACATGCGCGCCAACCGCCTCGTCGATCAGCGCGACGCCTTTTTTGGTCAGCGCCACAAGCAGGCCGCGCCGGTCTTTTGGATGCGGCCGGCGTTCAATCAAACCCTCTTTTTCCAGCCGGTCGAGGCGATTGGTCATTCCGCCGGACGAGATCATCGCCGCCTCGTAAAGCGCGGTCGGCGTCAGGGCATAGGGGGCGCCTGAGCGGCGCAAGGTGGCGAGGACGTCGAATTCGCCGGGTTGCAGCCCGAAGCGGGCGAAGAGCGGCGCCAAGCGATCGCGCGAGATCACCAAGGCGGTTTCGGCCAGGCGGCCGAGCACGGCCATGGCGAAGGAATCGAGCTCCGGCCGCTCCCGGCGCCATTGCGCCAGAGCGATTTCGGCCCGATCCGGCTTGGTCTCCGCCATGAATATATCTTGACACTAAGATACTTTATAGCAAGATAATAACGCAGCAATCCCCAAGCGCCAAGCGGGAAGGCGCTTCGGTCAGCTCGGTTGCCGAGGGCGCGTGATGACTTATCGCTTCGCAGAAGGGTCCGCGTCGCAGGCCGCTTCTTTCGCGCCGTTCGCTTTGCTGCTGGCTGTCGGCGCGCTGCTCGGCCTCACCGCGAATGTGGTGAAAATGGCTGCCGGCATAGGCTGGCCGCCGATCGCCTTTCTGTTCTGGTCGGCCCTCGCCGCCGGCTTCATCCTGCTCGCCGCGACGATCGCGCGCGGCGAAGCGCCGGGATTGAGACGATCCGATATCGCCTATTATTTCGTCTGCGGCGTGCTCAGCATCGCCGCCCCCAACACGCTCGGCTTCGGCGCGGTCGCCCATGTCGGCGCGAGCTTCATCGCGCTCTGCTTCGCGCTGCCGCCCCTCTTGACCTATGGCCTCGCTCTGATGTTCGGCATGGAGCGGCTGAAGGCGACGCGCGCCAGCGGCGTCGCCTGCGGCCTTGCCGGCGCCGCGATCCTCGCCGCCGCCAAGACAAGTGGCGGCGGCGACAATTCGCTTTGGATCATCGGCGCGCTGGCGAGCCCGATTTTCATTTCTTTCGGCAACATCTATCGGACAATGCGCTGGCCCTCCGGCGCGACGGCGCTTTCGCTCGCCCCGGGCATGCTGATTTTCGGCTCGCTGCTGATCGCGCCCGGCCTCTTCGCTTTCGGAATTCCTTTTGGCCCGGGGCGCCTCGCCGGCGCGGCTTTGTGGCTGCTTGTTAGTCAGACGATCGTCTTCGCCGCCACCTACGCCCTCTACTTTCTTCTGCAAAAACTCGCCGGACCGGTCTATCTCAGCCAGATCGGCTCGGTCGCCGCCGTGATCGGCGGAGCGCTCGCCGTTCTGGCCCTGGGCGAACCGGCGGGCGTCTCGCTTTTCGTCTCCGCCGGCCTCATTCTCGCCGGCGTGGTGCTGGTCAATCGCGGACGATGACTTTGGAGCCGCGCTTCGCGCGCGCTGCTGCCCCTCCGGCGCTCGGCTTGATCGGCGCGGGCGGAGAGACGACATTGCGGCCATGACTCTTTCGATCGACCAAGCCCAAGCCCCGATCCTCGCCCGCGAAGATCGCGGCCGCGTCGCCAAGCTGATCCTCGACAAGCAGGCGAGCCGCAACAGCCTGTCGCTCGACATGATCGAGGCGCTCGACGCGGCTTTCGCGGCCCTGGCCGAGGATCGCGCGGTCCGCGCCGTGGTTCTTGCCGCGCGCGGCCCGGTTTTCTCCTCCGGCCACGATCTGCGCGACATCCGCGCGCACCGCAATGACAAGGACCGCGGCCGCGCCTATGACCAGAGCCTGATGGCGCGCTGCTCCGCGATGATGCAGGCGATCGTCGCTCTGCCGAAGCCGGTGATCGCCGCCGTCGAGGGCGTCGCCACCGCCGCCGGCTGCCAGCTCGTCGCGACTTGCGATCTCGCCATTGCCGGCGAGAAGGCGCGCTTCGCTCTGCCTGGCGTCAATATCGGCCTCTTCTGCTCGACGCCTCTCGTCGCCGTCGGCCGCGCCATCTCGCGGAAGGCGGCGATGGAAATGGCGTTGACCGGCGAGCTTTATTCGGCGCGGGACGCCGAGCGCTTCGGCCTCGTCAACCGGGTTGTCGCCGCCGG
>DATGLU010000346.1:0-2350 GCA_035294045.1 Roseiarcus sp.
CGATGCATCCTCTCCGCTTCGCGGGAGAGGATTCAATTTTATGCATATTCGAATCAAAGCGAAAAACGTTCTCTGCGAGAACAGATGTCGGCGCGAGGCGCGCCGTTCGGAGCGCAGGAATGAGCGAGCGTTTTCGTCCCGTAAACGCCGAGCAAGGGGCGGCCCATCCGGCCGGCCAAGCTTCGTGGGGGACGGTCATGGCTCAGGAACTCAAGGGCTCCGCGTTTAATATTCTCTTCACGGCTAGCTTTTTCGCCAGTTTTGCTTATTTCATGCTTCACTTCGGCTGAGCGCGATCCGTACCCGGCGGTTGATCCGGCCCTTCTTCTCGATGCCGCTCACCGCCGCCAGGCCGATTTCGGCCGTGCGCCGAACATGGGTGCCGCCGCAGGGCTGAAGATCGATTCCCTCGATCTCGACCAGCCTGACCCGGCCGGTTCCGGTCGGCGGCTTCACCGACATGGTTTTCACCAGGCCCGGATTGGCGGCGAGCTCGTCGTCTGAAATCCAGCGCGTGCGGACCGCTGCGTCACGAGCGATCAGCGCGTTCAGCTTCTCGGCGATCTCGGCCTTGTCGAGCGCGGCCTCGCCGGAATCGAAATCGAGCCGGCCTTCCGCATCGCCGACCGAACCGCCGGTCACCGGATAGGGCAGGACGGCGGTGAGCAGATGCAGCGCCGTGTGAGCGCGCATGCGCCTGAAGCGCAAATCCCAATCGATCCGCGCGACGACGCGCGCGCCAAGCGCGGGCGGGGGCGCTCCGTCGGGAAGGACGTGGAGGATCGCGCCGCGGTCCGAACCATAAATCGTGTTGATGACGGCGAGGCGCGAGCCGTCGTCGAGGACAAGCTCGCCGCGATCGCCCGGCTGGCCGCCGCCTTGCGGATAGAACACGGTGCGGTCGAGCACGAGTCCGCCCGGCTCGACCGCCGCGACGACGGCCTCGGCCTCACGCAGATAGGCGTCTTCGCGGAAGAGAGGATCGGTCATGGCGAACCCGCTGGTCCTAGGATTTCAATCTATTTTTCGAATCCGAGCAGCAATTCGATGTCGCGCGCTCCATGTAGAATACGAATAATGTGAACGACATCGGAGCCGGCCCGGTAGAAGATCACATAGTCGCGAAACACGCGACGACGAATTCCTTGTCCGGCAAAGCGCGAAACGACAGGATAGGCCAAAGGAGTTTCGGCAAGCTGGAGCGCTCGTTCGCGCAGGGGCGCGGACGAAGTCTAATGCGCGGCGCGGGCTATCTTTCGCAATGTAATCGCCGATGCTGAGAAGATCGTTTTCGGCTTCTCTGGAAAAGAGGATCCTCACCGCACGCCGCGTTCTTCCTGCGTCCGGGCGAAGCGCGCCTCAGCTTCATCGAATACGTCCGCCGCCTCGCGGGTTTGACCGGATTCGACGTCCGCCAAGCCCCGTGCGATTGCGGCGTCTAGCGCCGCGAAGCGGCGTTCCTTCTTTTCCATCAGGCGGAGAGCGTCGCGCACCACCTCGCTGGCGTCGTTGTAGCGTCCGCTCGCGAGTTGGCTCTGGATAAACGCCTCATAGTGTTTTCCGAGCGTGTAACTGCTTGGCATGGCGCCTCATGATATGGCGCGGCGGGCGAAATTCCAAGCTCGCCTAAAGGAATGCGTTTGACCTGCGTCACACGAACACCCTCGGCGCGCTCGGCTTGCGTTCGAGCCAGGCCGGGACGGGCAGGTCCTTCGAGCGCAGGAAGGCCGGGTTGAACATTTTCGACGCGTAGCGCATGCCGGAATCGGCGAGGATCGTCACGATCGTATGGCCGGGGCCCATCGCCTTGGCGAGGCGGATCGCGCCCGCAATGTTGACGCCGGACGAGCCGCCGAGCAGCAGCCCTTCCTCTTGGGCCAGATCGAAGACGATCGGCAGGGCTTCCTCGTCCGGGATCTGAAACGCCATGTCGACCGGCGCGCCTTCGAGATTAGCGGTGATGCGCGACTGGCCGATGCCCTCGGTGATCGAGGAGCCCTCCGCCTTTAGCGCGCCATGAGCATAGAACTCATAGAGCGAAGCGCCCATCGGATCGGCGAGGGCGATCTTGATCTTCGGGTTGCGCTCCTTCAGCGCCATGCCGACGCCGGCCAGCGTGCCGCCGGTGCCGACCGCGCAGGCGAAACCGTCGATCTTGCCGTCCGTGTCGGCGAAAATCTCCGGCCCCGTCGTCTCATAATGGCCGCGCCGATTGGCGATATTGTCGAATTGGTTGGCCCAGACCGCGCCCTTCGGCTCGCTCTTGGCGAGGGTTTCGGCGAGCCGGCCGGAATAGCGCACATAATTGTTGGCGTTGGCGTAAGGTACGGCCGGCACTTCGATGAGCTCG
>DATGLU010000347.1:0-6604 GCA_035294045.1 Roseiarcus sp.
TCCGCTCGACCTCCTCTCCTTCCAACTCTATTCGGCGCGCGCGTTTCCGCCGCTCGAGACGCAGCTCGCGACCCTTGCGGCGCTCGGCTATCGCCAGGTCGAGCCTTATGGCGGTCTCTATGCGGCGCTCGACGATCTTGCGGCGGCTTTGCGACGGCATGGCCTCGCCGCGCCGAGCGGCCATTTCGATCTTGATCTTCTTGAGCACGATTTCGATCGCGCGTTGAGGATTGCGCGCAAGCTGCAAATGGAGCTCGTGATTGCGCCGTTCCTGCCGCCGCAGCAGCGTCCGGGCGATGCGGAAGGATGGGGCGCATTCGGCACCCGGCTCGCCGCGCTCGCGGCGACATTCGACGCCGAGGGAATCAGCTTCGGCTGGCACAATCACGATTTCGAGATGCGCGCGCTGCCGGACGGCTCGTACCCGATCGATCGGCTGCTATCGGCGAGCGACAAGATTCAATGGCAAACCGATATCGGCTGGATCGCGCGCGCCGGCGAAGATCCCTTGCGCTGGATCGCGCGTTACGCCGGGCGGATCGGCGCCCTGCATGTGAAGGACCTCGCCAAGGCGGGCGAAAACGAGAAAGAGGCGGGCTGGGCCGATCCCGGCGCCGGAACGCTTGACTTGAAGGCGATCGTCTCAGCAGGCATCGCGGCCGGCGCGAAAATCCTCGTCGTCGAGCACGACGCGCCGAGCGATTATGAGCGCTTCGCGCGCACCGCGATCGCCGCGGCGCGAAGTACTTTCCTCCCCCGCGAAGCGGGGGAGGGGGACCGCGCGTAGCGCGGTGGAGGGGGCCGCGGCGTTAGAGGATTATCCTGAACCGCCGGATCCCCCTCCACCATGCTTCGCATGGTCCCCCTCCCCCGTCTTCGACGGGGGAGGATAAGCTCACCCGCTCAGAGTTGGAGCGCGCATGCAAACTTTCTCTCTCGGCATCATTGGTTGCGGCGCCATCTCGTCCGTTTATTTGCGCAATGTTGCGCTCTTCAAAGGCCTGAAAGTCGCCGCCTGCGCCGATATCCAGCCGCAAGCCGCCGCGAAGCAATCCAAGGCCTTCAACGTGCCGGCGCTCGCCGTGGAGGACCTGCTCGCTTCGCCGGAAATCGACATCGTCGTCAATCTCACCGTGCCGAACGCGCACTACGACGTTTCATTGACGGCGCTCAAAGCCGGCAAGCATGTCTTCACCGAGAAGCCGCTCGCCGCGCGCGCCGCTTTGGGCCGCAGGCTTGTCGCGGCGGCGGAGAAGCGCGGCCTCGCCATCGCCTCGGCGCCGGATACGTTTCTCGGCGCGGCGGGCCGCAAGGCGCGCGCGCTGATCGATCACGGCGCGATCGGCCGGCCGGTGGCGGGAACCGCTTTCGTGCTCGGCCATGGCATGGAGCATTGGCATCCCAATCCAGAATTCTTCTACAAGCCTGGCGGCGGGCCGGTTCTCGACCTGGGGCCGTACTACATCACTGCGTTGATCAATCTGCTTGGCCCGATCGCGCGCGTGCAGGCGCTGACCTCGATCGGCGAGGGGAAGCGGCTGATCACCGCGCCCGGCCCCAATCGCGGCAGGACGATCAAGGTGGAGACCCCGACCACCGCGCTCGCGCTGCTCGAATTCGCCAGCGGCGTCCATCTCGTCGCCGGGATGAGTTGGGACGTTTGGCGTCATGGCGCGGCGCCGATCGAAATCCATGGTACGGAAGGCTCCTTGCGCCTGCCCGATCCGAACTTCTTCGGCGGCGCGGTCGAGGTCTCCAAGCGCGGCGGCGAATGGGCGGCGCATGACACATCACGCGACCCATTCGGCGTGTTGAACCAGCCGGCCGCCGAGCCGAAAGTCGCGAATTATCGCGTGCTCGGCGTTGCCGATCTCGCGGCCGCGATCCGCGACAAGCGCCCGCCCCGGGTGGGCGGCGATCTCGCGCTTCACGCGCTTGAGGCGATGGAGGCGATCCTGCGCGCCGGCGCGGAGCGCCGCGCGATCCCCTTGCCGCCGGCCGATGTGCGGCCGGCGGTCCTCAGCGAAAGGGAAGCGCGCGCGCTGCTGGCCTGATCGGCTGCCGCCATATTCGGGCATGTGCCCGAGCCACACGGCGCCCGCAAACCTGGCATGCGCCGCGGATTCACGCTTGCGTCGGCGGTGTGTCCGTGTTTGGTTTATATATGAACTATATGGGCCGCCAGCGACCTTTGCGACGCGAGGAGTGAGCCGTGAACGAGCGCGCCGCCGCCGCGAAATTCGCCCCAACATCGCCAACCGACGCGATCGCGACGATGAGCGGGCTCGATTTCATTCGCGCCATTAAGGACAGCGCGCATCCGCCGCCCTCCATGGCGACGCTGATCGGCTTCGACCTCGTCGAAGCCGAAGAGGGCCGCGTCGTCTTTGCCGGGACGCCGACGGAGCGCCATCTCAATCCGATGGGCGTCGTGCATGGCGGCTACGCGGCGACCCTGCTCGATTCCTGCATGACTTGCGCGATCCAATCCACGCTGCAGCCCGGCTTCGCCGCCACGACGCTCGACATCGCGGTGCATTTCACGCGGGCGGCGAGGCCGCAATCCGGCACGCTCCGAGCCGAAGGCAAGACGGTTCATGTCGGCCGGCAATTCGGCACCGCGGAAGGCCGGCTCACCGACAGCCAGGGGCGCATCATCGCCCATGCGACGACGTCCTGCTTGATCTTTCCGGTCCGGCCGCCGGCTTGAGCCGGAGGATCAGTCGGGATTCTCCACGCGTCCGCGGAATTTGAAATTCGGCGCCCGCTTCTCGGCGAAGGCGCGGCGGCCTTCGAGACTGTCCTCGCCGCGCGCCGCGTCCTCGATCAATCGGCGGAAGGCCTGCGTCTCCGTGGCCAGGCCGCGCGTGATCGCCTCGACGGCGGATTTCGCGCCGCGGATCGATTGCTGGCTGAGCCCGGCGAGATCGCGCGCATAGGCCTCTACTGTCTCGGTCAGGCGCTGAGCGGGGATCAGCCGGTCGATCAGGCCGATCGCCAAAGCCTCGGCGCCATCGATGCGCCTTGCGCTGTAGAGAATGTCCTTGGCGCGGGCCGGACCAACGAGGTCGACAAGGCGGCGCGTCTCGGCGAAGCCGAACAGCAGGCCAAGCTTGGACGCGGTGATCGCGACATGGACATTGTCGGCGCAGAAGCGCAGGTCGCAGCAAAGGCCGAGGGCGAGGCCGCCGCCGATCGCATTGCCGCGCAACGCGGCGAGGGTCGGCTTGTCGAGCGCGATCAGCGCGTTGAGCCCGTCCTGGATGGCGTGGAGATAGTCGCGCGTCGTCTCGGCGTTGCGATAGACCGCGTCGAATTCGTTGATGTCGGCGCCGACGCTGAAATGATCGCCTGCGCCTTCGACGATGACGACCAGCGCCTCCTTCGCCGCCTCGATGCGCCAGCACAATTCCGGCAAAGCCCGCCACATGGCGAGGGAAACCGCATTGCGGCGCTCCGGCCGGTTCAGCCTGATCCGCGCCAGCGGCGGGTCGATCGCCAAGGCGATGTCGTCCATACTCCCCTCCACGCTCAAAGGCGGCCTCTTCCCAGCGCCTCCATCCTGCCGGCGATTTGGCGAAGGAAGGGTTAAGCAGACGAAGGGCGGCGCGCCTTCGAGCCTGGCGGAAGCACCTTTGCAAAAGTTTGGAAGAAGAGAGCGGCTGCTTTACGTTTATCCTGACCGGGATTTCCCAAGGGGCTTTTCCATGACAGACGACGCCTATCCGCGCGACATGGTCGGCTATGGCCGCACGCCGCCCTATGCCGATTGGCCGAACGGCGCGCGGATCGCCCTGCAATTCGTGGTCAATTACGAAGAGGGCGGCGAGAACAACATCCTGCATGGCGACGCCGCCTCCGAGGCGTTCCTGTCGGAAATCGTCGGCGCCGCGCCCTGGCCCGGCATGCGCCACATGAACATGGAGTCGATCTACGAATATGGCTCGCGCGCCGGTTTCTGGCGCCTGCATCGCCTGTTCACCGAGCGCGACATGCCGGTCACCGTCTATGCGGTGGCGCTGGCGATGCGCCGCAATCCGGTCGCGATCGCCGCAATGAACGAAGCCGGTTGGGAGATCGCCACCCACGGTTATAAATGGATCGACTATCGCGACACGCCGATCGAGGTCGAGCGCCAACATATCGCCGAGGCGATCAAGATTCACACCGAAGTCGCCGGCGAGAGGCCGCTCGGCTTTTACCAGGGCCGCTCGTCGATCAACACGATTCCGCTGGGCATGGAGGAGGGCGGCTTTCTCTATTGCGCCGACGCCTATGCCGACGATCTTCCCTATTGGATCGAAGGGCCGAAAAGCCCGCAACTCATCATTCCCTACACGCTCGATTCGAACGATATGCGTTTTGCGACGGCCGGCGGGTTCAATTCCGGCGATCAGTTCTATTCGTACCTCAAGGATTCTTTCGATACGCTCTATGCCGAAGGCGCGACGGCGCCGAAAATGCTGTCGATCGGCCTGCATTGCCGCCTCGTCGGCCGGCCGGGCCGGGCCGCTTCGCTGGCGCGGTTCCTCGACTATGTGCGCGGCCACGACAAGGTCTGGGTGGCGCGGCGCATCGACATCGCCCGCCATTGGATTCGCCGCCATCCTCCCGCCGGCGGCTGGCGGCCGACGCATATGACGCGCGCGCTGTTCATAGAGCGCTTCGGCGGCGTCTACGAGCATTCGCCATGGATCGCCGCGGCGGCTTACGACGCGGGCCTCGGGCCGCAAGCCGACAAGGCGGAAGGCCTCGCCGCCGCGCTGTCGGCGGCGATGCGCAAGGGGACGGGCGCCCAGAAGCGCGCGCTGGTGGAGGCGCATCCCGACCTTGCCGGCAAATTGGCGCAGGCGAAGAGGCTGACCCCGGAATCGACCGGCGAGCAGGCGAGCGCCGGGCTCGACCATCTGACCGACGACGAGCGCGCGCGCTTTACTTCGCTCAACGACGCCTACCGCGCGCGTTTCGGCTTTCCCTTCATCATCGCGGTGAAAGGCCGCAGCAAGGCCGAGATTCTCGCCAGTTTCGAACAGCGCTTGAAGAACGACGTTGATACGGAATTTGCGACCGCGCTCGATGAGATCGACCGCATCGCCGCCTTGCGGATCAGGGATATTCTCTCGTGAGCGAGGCCGCTCGCGTCATCCGCGGACGAATCCTCACCTTCAACGACGAGCCGCGCATCGCCGGCGCGAGCGCGCTGACGCTGATCGAGAGGGGCGCCGCGCTCGTCGAGGACGGGCGGATCAAGGCGGTCGGCGAGGCGAGCGCCGTCCTTCGCAAGGCGCCGGCGGGGGCCAAGGTCGACGATCATGGCGACAAGCTGATCCTGCCCGGGCTCATTGACACGCATATCCACTACCCGCAGACCCGCGTCATCGCCTCGTACGGCGCGCAGCTCCTCGAATGGCTGCAGAAATATACGTTCGTCGAGGAGCAGAAGCTGCGCGATCCGGCCCACGCCGCGATCGTCGCACGCTTTTTTCTCGATGAGCTTTTCCGCCAGGGCACGACCACGGCGATGGTCTATTGCACGGTCCATCCTGAATCCGTTGACGCCTTCTTCGCCGAAAGCGAGAAGCGCGGCGCGCGGATGATCGCCGGCAAGGTGATGATGGACCGCAATGCGCCCGAGGGCTTACGCGATACGCCGCAGCGCGGCTATGACGAGACCAAGGCCCTGATCCAGCGCTGGCGCGGCAAGGGCCGGCTCGACTATGCGATCACGCCGCGCTTCGCGCCGACCTCGACCGACGCGCAGCTCGAAGCCTCGGGCGCGCTCGCGCGGGAGCATCCGGAAGCTTACATCCAGACCCATCTCTGCGAGAACCACGCCGAGATCGCCTTCGTCAAGGAGCTGTTCCCCTGGACCAAGACCTACACGGAAGTGTACCAGCGCTTCGGCCTGCTCGGGCCGCGCACGGTGCTCGGCCATTGCATCCATCTCGAGGACAGCGAGGTGGCGATGCTGGCCGAGAGCGGCGCCGTCGCGGCGTTCTGCCCGACCTCCAACCTGTTTCTCGGCTCCGGTCTGTTCGACATGCGCCGCCTGCAGGACCGTGCGCCGCCCGTCCGCGTCGCGCTGGCGACCGATGTCGGCGGCGGCACCAGCTATTCGATGCTGGAGACGGCCAACGAAGCCTACAAGGTCCTGCAGATGAACGGCCAGACCTGGCCGGCGGCGCAGGCTTTCTACCAGATGACGCTCGGCAACGCCCGCGCGCTCGGCCTCGACGACCGGATCGGCGCGGTGAGCGAAGGGTTCGAGGCCGACCTGGTCGTGCTCGATTCGCGCGCCACGCCGTCCATGGCCCATCGCATGGAGGCCGCGACGGACGATCTCGCCGAGGAGCTTTTCATCCTCATGACGATGGGCGACGATCGGGCGGTGGCCGAGACCTATATTGCCGGCCGGCCGGTGAAGAGCGGCGGCTCTCGCGTCTCGTAGCGCAGGGCCTTCCGGGAGACACAAGCAGTTTAACATAGGTCCCATCGCAACGATCACGCGTCGCGGCCGGGACAAGTCCGGGCTATGACGTGCGTTAGGATAGGGGAGTAATATCCGTCGATTTGGGGCGCATTTTCGTTTCTCCGGACAATTGTG
>DATGLU010000348.1:0-7637 GCA_035294045.1 Roseiarcus sp.
CTTTCATGCACGAACGTATCGCCCGGCCGCAGGCGGCCTTGCGCGGCGAGATGAGCGAGGCGCGCGGAAGTGCCCGTGCCGCAGGGCGAGCGGTCGATGGCGCGCTCGCCATAGAAGACCGCGTTGCGGCCGTCGGCCCGCAGATTTTTCGGCTTGTCGGCCCAGAGGACATGCGAGACGCCGCGGATCGTCGCATCGAGCGGATGAACCGGTTCGATTTTCTCTCGCACCAGATCGCGGACCTTTCCGCTGAGCTCGACCAGGCGGCTCGCGCCGAGATCGTCGAGGCCTTCATAGGCGCCTTGCGGCTCGACGATCGCATAATAATTGCCGCCATAGGCGATATCGACCGAGAGAGGGCCGAATCCCGGGACGTCGATCGCGACGCCTCGCGCCGCGACATAGGCCGGCACGTTGACGATCTTGACCGAGGCGACCCGGTCGCCTCGCTGATCATATTCGAGCTCGATCGTCCCGGCGGGGACTTCCGCGCGCAGCCGGCCGGGTTGGCGCGGCTCGATCAGGCCATGTTCGAGGCCGAAGGTGACGAGGCCGATCGTCCCGTGCCCGCACATCGGCAGGCAGCCGCTCGTCTCGATGAAGAGAATGCCGATATCGGCGTCCTCGCGCGTCGGCGGATAGAGAAAGCCGCCCGACATCATGTCGTGGCCGCGCGGCTCGAAGCAGAGGCCGGTGCGGATCCAATCGAAACGGGCGAGGAAATCCTGGCGGCGCTCCGACATGTTGGCCCCGCGAAGGAGCGGCGCGCCGCCGGCGACGAGGCGCACCGGATTGCCTGCTGTATGGCCGTCGATGCAGAAGAAGAGGTGGCGCATAGGCGTCTCGGAGCAACAGAGGGGCGAGCCTTGAAACGAGCGCAATCCGTCATAGTTGGAACGCTGGCCCAAATGCGCCGAGCGGCGAGGCTGTCAAGGATCGCTTCGCGACCGCCTTCGGCGGCGCGCCAGAGGCGCGTCCTTGACAGCCTCGCCGCTCAGCGCGCTGGCTTGGCGTTCCAACAATGACGGATTGGGCTTTATCGCCGCCAAAGGGAGCGCCCATCTCGCGACGCCGCGCGGGCGGCGCGACGCACCACGTACGCCCTTCATCTCACGCCGCATCGCGCAGGCCGAGCTTCGGCCGCGTCGCGGCGGCGCGTTCGACCATCGCGATCACCTCGGCGCGCCGCGCGCCGGCGAGCGGCAGGCGCGGCATGCGCACGCGCTCGGCGCCGCGGCCCATGATCTCTTCGGCGAGCTTGATCGACTGGACGAGGTCGTGCTCGGCGTCGAGATGGAGCAAGGGCATGAACCAGCGATAGATGCGGCGGGCCGCCTCCCAATCGCCGCGCATCGCGGCGGCGACCATTTCGACCGATTCCTGCGGAAAGGCGCTGGTCAGGCCGGAGACCCAGCCTTTGGCGCCGAGCATCAGCCCCTCCAGCGCGATGTCGTCGAGGCCAGCGAAGAGATCGAACCGATCGCCGAATTCATTGATCAGATCGGTGAAGCGGCGCGGATCGGGCGCGCTCTCCTTGATCGCCTTGATATTGGCGACATCCTGCAACGCCCTGAGCGCGTCGACGCCGATATTCACCCGATAGGCCGGCGGATTGTTGTAAAGCATGATCGGCAAGGCCGTCGCCGCGGCCACGGCGCGGAAATGCGCGGCGAGTTCTTCCGGCTTCGGCACGTAGACCATGGCGGGCAGGACCATCAGGCCGTCGGCGCCGAGCCTTTCAGCGTCGCGGGCGAAAGCGGCGGCGCGACGCGCGTCGAATTCCGAGACCCCGACCACGACCGGAACGCGACCGCCGACGGCTTCGACCGCCGCTTTCAGCACGGCGCGCTTTTCGTCGGGATCGAGCGAATTGTTCTCGCCGCAGGTGCCGAGCAGAATGAGGCCATGGACGCCGTCCTTGACCAGCGCGTCGAGGCTTCGTTGCGTCGCCGCGATGTCGAGGCTCAAATCCTCGGCGAATTGGGTGGTTGCGGCGGGAAACACGCCGCGCCAGCCGATCGTCATTGCGCCCTCACTAAAGATCGTATACGATATACAATAATCAGGTTGGGCGCTCTGTCAAGCTGCGCTCTCGCGGAGGATTTGCGTTAGGATCGCACGTTTGAGGAGAAGCGATCCATGCGCGACGACCGTTCGACCCCCGATCAATCCGCCTGCGCCCTGATGCGGGCTGGCGCGCCGTTCATTGGCAAGCAGGGGCTGACCTACGCGCCGGCGCTTTCGGCCGAGACGGTCGGAGCGAAGGGCATCCACATGCAGATTCTCACAATGCCGCCGGGGGCGCGCGCCAAGGCTCATAAGCACGAGGCGCATGAGACGGCGATCTATGTCTTGAGCGGCGAAGCCGGCATGTACTATGGTGAGAGGCTCGAAAAGCACATGACAACTCGCGCCGGCGATTTCGTCTATATTCCGGCCAATGTCCCGCATCTGCCGTACAACGCCAGCGCCAGCGAGCCCTGCACCGCCGTCATCGCCCGCACCGATCCGAACGAACAGGAAAGCGTCGTGCTGCTGCCGGAGCTCGATAGCGTCCACGCGTGAGGTTGCGTCATTGCCGCGCAAGCGTGAGGCCAACTCGGCCTCTCCTCCAGCGTCGAGGCTTCCTGGATTCCCCACTTCGCGGGAATGACAATCGCCGAGAGGCGGCGTACGATCATGACCAAGGATATTGTCGTTCTCGGCGCCGGCTTCGCCGGGTTATGGACCGTGATCGGCGCGATGCGCAAGATCGTCGAAGCGAAAGCGCAGGACGAGATCAAGGTCGCCGCGGTCAATCGCACACCCTATCACAATATCCGCGTGCGCAATTACGAAGCCGATCTCAGGGAGGTCTGCGTGCCGCTCGAGGATGTGCTGGCGCCGATCGGCGTTGACATCGTGCTTGGCGAGGCGACGGACATCGATCTGGCGCGTCGGACCGTGACGGTCGCGTCGCCGGCGGGCGCGCGCGTGCTCAACTACGACCGGCTGGCGCTGGCGACGGGCAGCGCGATCGCCCGCCCGCCGATCCCCGGCCTCGCTGAATTTGGCTTCGATGTCGATACGTACGAATCTGCCGCCAAGCTCGATGCGCATCTCAAGGCGCTCGCCCGACGGCCGGCGGCTTCCGGGCGATATTCCGTCGTCGTGATCGGCGCCGGCCTGACCGGAATCGAGACGGCGACGGCGATGCCGGCGCGACTTGCGGCCATTCGCGCCAACGCGCCCTCGGCCGAGCCCATGCGGATCATCGTCGTCGATCGCCAGCCCTTTGTCGGCTCGGATATGGGAGCCTTCGCTCGGCCGGCGATCGAAGAAGCGCTGGCTCGCCTCGGAATCGAGCAGCGCGTCGGCGCCGAGGTCGAGCGGATCGAGGCTTCCGGCGCACAGCTCACATCCGGCGAATGGATCGACGCCATGACGGTGATTTGGTGCGGCGGCATGCGCGCGAGTCCCCTCGCCGGCAAGATGCCGGGCGCGCATGACGCGCGTGGCCGCGTCGCGGTCGATGAATATCTGCGCGTCGCCGGCGTCAAGGGCGTCTACGCCGCTGGCGACGTCGCCTCTCTCCTGATCGACGGCGCGCACGCCTCGGTCATGTCGTGCCAGCACGGCCGGCCGATGGGCCGCTTCGCCGGCCACAATATCGCGGCCGATCTCCTGGGCGCGCCGCTCCTGCCGCTGCGGATCGATTGGTACACGACGATCCTCGATCTCGGCCCCGCGGACGCGGTCTATACGGCGGGCTGGGATCGGCGCGTCATCGCGAGCGGCGCCGCCGCCAAGGCGACGAAGCGGACGATCAATGGCAAGCGCATCTACCCGCCGCGCTCGCGCAACGCCGCCGAAATCCTCGCCGCCGCCGCGCCGACGGTGCAGAAGCCGCCTGAAATCGGCGGGGGAATATAACCCCCTTCTCTGCGCGAAGCGCCGGGGAAAATGAGGGGCGGTCGAATCTTCGCGCGGCTATGCCTTGCGATACCAGATGTTTCGGGGTCCCTCGATCAAACGAATTTGTCGAGACTCAGAAAAAGAGCGCGTTCGCCGCAGTAAATCCCAAGCGCCGCGCTGCCATCGATGCGTGGCGGCGTCAATCCCAAGCCGGCTTCGCCGGTCGCTCCGCTTCGCTACGCGAGGATTGACTCCGCCACGCCTCGATAGCCGTTTTGCGATCAAGACATTTTGCTGACCGAAACGGCCGAACGGCCGGTTTCGGCAGCAAAATGTCTTGGTCGCCAACAAGCCACGCCGGCCGATCGCAGTCACCCGGAGGGCCGAAGCGCCAGCGGAGGACCCGCCATAGCGCCGCAAAAGCGTTCGTATCTCGCGTAAGCATTCGAGGCGCTATGGCGGGTTGACGGCGATCGGACGGCGTGGCGCCGCGGCGCGTGAAAGCAAGCCAAATCGCCAAAGCGGAGGCGCAGGCTTTCCCGGACAGCCCTGCGCACGGCGGGGAGAAGGTGGCGCGAAGTGCCAGATGAGCAAGGGGCTGCGCGGGCTTCGGAAGGTACGCGCCGCCTCAGTCGCTCATCAGCGAGCCTCTGAGCTGCCCCTCATCCGACCGTGCTGCGCACGGCCACCTTCTCCCCGCGAAGCGGGGAGAAGGGATTACGCCGCGGCGATGCGCGGCTTGGGCGCGGCGCTCAACACTTCTTCGTCGACATGGCGCTCGTATTTGACGAAGTTCTCGCGGAACATCGCGACGAGGCGCTTGGCCGTCTCGGCGAATTCGGCTTTGCTCGCCCAGGTCTTGATCGGCTCCAGGATATGCGGCTCGACGCCCGGCACGCGGGTCGGCGTGGCCAGGCCGAAATAGGGATCGGAGCGGAAATGGGCGCGATTGAGCGATCCGTCGAGAGCGGCGGCGAGCAGGCGCCGCGTCACCCGGATCGGCATGCGGCGGCCGACGCCATATTTGCCGCCGGTCCAGCCGGTATTGAACAGCCAGCAATCGACATGGTGCTTTTCGATCAAGTCGCGGAAGAGATTGCCATAAACGGACGGGTGGCGCGGCATGAACGGCGCGCCGAAGCAAGTCGAGAAGGTCGCTTGCGGCTCGATGACGCCTTTCTCGGTGCCAGCGACCTTGGCCGTATAGCCTGACAGGAAATGGTACATCGCTTGGCTCGGATCGAGCTTGGCGATCGGCGGCAGCACGCCGAACGCGTCGCAGGTCAGCATGACGATGTGGCGCGGCCTTCCGTCGCGCCCGGTCGGCGACGCGTTGGCGATGAAATCGAGCGGATAGGCGATGCGAGTGTTCTCGGTTTTCGAGCCGTCGTCGAAATCCGGCTCGTTTGTGACCGGATCGAGCACGACATTCTCCATCACCGTGCCGAAGCGCTCGCTGGCCGCGTAAATCTCCGGCTCGGCTTCGCCGGATAGGCGGATCGCCTTGGCGTAGCAGCCGCCCTCGAAATTGAACACGCCGTGCTTGCTCCAGCCATGCTCGTCGTCGCCGATCAGCATGCGGGTCGGGTCGGCGGACAGTGTCGTCTTGCCGGTGCCGGAAAGGCCGAAGAACAACGCCACCTCATTGCGGCCGCCGGAATTGGCCGAGCAATGCATCGGCATGACGTCCTGCTCCGGCAGCACGTAGTTGAGGTAGGTGAAGACGGATTTCTTCATCTCGCCGGCATAGAGCGTGCCGCCGATCAGCACGATGCGCCGGCCGAAATCGCAGGCGATCACCGTCTCCGAACGGCAGCCATGGCGCTTCGGATCGGCCTTGAAAGACGGCAGATCGACGATTGTCAGATCAGGCGCGAAAGCGGCGAGGTCCGACAATTCCGGCCGGATCAGCAGGTTGCGGATGAACAGCGAATGCCAGGCGAGTTCGGTGAAGGCGCGCGTCTTGACGCGGTACGAGGGATCGGCGCCGGCATAGAGGTCCTGCGCGAATATCTCTCGTCCGCGGGCATGGGCGATGAAGTCGGCGAGCAGCGCGTCGAAATGCTGCCGCGACATGGCGCTGTTATTGTCCCACCACACCGAGCGCTCGGTCGTCTCGTCGCGGACGACGAATTTATCCTTGGGGCTGCGGCCGGTATGGATTCCGGTTTCGGCGACCAGCGCGCCGCCGGCGGCGATTTTCGCCTCGCCGCGCCGCAAAGCTTCGCCATAAAGCTGCGGCGCCCGCAAATTCCAATGGATGGCGGCGAGGTTTTGCAAGCCGATCCGGTCAGCGCCGTGGTCCGCGTTGAAAATCCCGGTCTGTCGCATTGTCGCCTCCCTCGTCTCATCGGCGTCACGGCGTTGAACATGAAAGAGGCGATCGATAAACGCCCCTGCTTATTTTTCCTTATAACGCGCGGCAGAGAATTCCGGCGCCAAGGCCCGATAAAGGGCGCGGAACCGCTTGATTTGCTGTGCGAAAGCCGCAACCAGAACCGGCTCCGGCGGCGTCTCGTCGAGGACCGGCGGCGGCTTGCAGAGATTTTGCGGCTTTTCCTGCGTCGCTGCGAGCCGGGCCAGGCGGGCGGCGCCAAAAGCCGGACCGGCCTCGCCGCTTTGATAGCGCAAAATCGGACGATCGAGCGCGGCGGCGATCATCCGCGCCCAGAGCGCGCTCTTCGCCCCGCCGCCGGCCAAGCCGATGGCGCCGATCCGCTGCTCCGGCGTTTCCACGCAGTCCAATGCATCCCTCAAGGTGAACGCGACCCCTTCCATGACGGCGCGAACGATCTCAGCTCGGCTCGTCGTTGGAGAGAGGCCGAAAAAGACGCCGCGCGCCAGCGGGTCGTCATGTGGCGTACGCTCGCCGGAAAGATAGGGCAAGGCGACGACCTCGCCCGGCCCGCCATAATCCCGCGCCGCTTCCGCCGCGAGCGCGGCGGGCTCGGCGCCGAAAAGCCGGCCGAGAAAGGCCAGCGCGCCGGCGCCGTTGAGCATCGCCGCCATATTGTACCAAAGGCCCGGCAAGGCGTGGGCGAAGCCATGGATCAAGCGCTCGGGCGGCCGCGGCCGGTAGCGATCCTCGGCCACGATGAGCTGCGTCGCGGTGCCGAGCGAGATGAAGGCGGCGCCCGGCGAAACCGCGCCGAGGCCGACCGCGCCGACCGCCGCATCGCCGCCGCCGGCGGCGACGAGCGCGCCGCAGCGCAGGCCGAAGCGCTCGGCGATGTCGCCGCGCAGCGCGCCGGCGGGCGCGGAGCCCTCGACGAGCGGCGGCGCCCATGACGGATCGACGCCGCTCGCCGCCAGCGCCTCCGGCGACCAGGCGCGGCGCTCCTCGTCGAGCCACCAGGTACCCGCGGCGTCGCTCATATCGGTCGCCTTCTCGCCGGTCAGCGCGAGGCGGAGATAATCCTTCGGCAGCAGGACGCAGCGGATTTTTTCGAACAGGCCCGGCTCATGCGCGGCGAGCCACATCAATTTCGGCGCGGTGAAGCCGGCCATCGGCTTGACGCCGACGCGCGCGATCAGCTCAGCGTGTCGCGTGGCGAGGCGCGCCGCTTCGGCGAAAGCGCGGGTGTCGTTGTGCAGGATCGCCGGCCGCAACGGCTTGTCGGCGGCGTCGAGCAGCACGGCGCTGTGCATCTGTCCGGAAAAGCCGATCGCCCCGACGCGCGCCATCTCGCCAGGCTTTTCGCGCGCCAGCCGCCCGAGCGCGGCGAACATCGCGGCGAGCCAGT
>DATGLU010000349.1:0-3456 GCA_035294045.1 Roseiarcus sp.
CGTCGTCCCGAAAATCACCGGCTCCTGCGGCACGAAGGCGATGCGGCGGCGCAATTCCGCCGGATCGGCCTTGCGGATGTCGACGCCGTCGAACGAGACGGCGCCGCGATCGGGATCGTAGAAGCGCATCGCCAGTTGGAAAACGGTCGACTTGCCGGCGCCGGACGGGCCGACCAGGGCGACGACCTCGCCGGGCGCGACCGCAAGATCGAGCCCTTTAAGGATCGGCTCGTCGCGCCGCGTCGGATAGGCGAAGACGACGCGCTCGAAGGCGATCCGCCCTTGCGCCGGCGAAGGCAGCGCCTGCGGCTTTTCCGGGCGGGCGATTTTCGGCTGAACGCGCAACAGTTCGGCGATGCGCCCGGCGGCGCCCGCCGCGGCCGAGACTTCGCTCCACACCTGGGACAATTCGCCGAGCGCGCCGGCGGCGAGGACCGCGAAGAGCAAAAATTGCGACAGCGCGCCGCCGGTCATGCGGTGCGCGAGAACGTCCTTGGCGCCGAGCCACAGCACGACGACGACGCTGGCGAAGGCGAGAAAGATCGCCGCGACGGTGACGAAGGCGCGCACCTGCGTCGTCGCGCGCGCCGCCTCGTAGGCGCTCCACGCGGCGGCGCGAAAGCGCGCCAAGGTCGCCGCCTCGGCGAGAAAGGCCTGCATGACGCGAACGGCGGAAAGGCTCTCGGTGGCGAAAGCGGTGGCCTCGGCGAGCGTATCCTGCGCCGCCCGGGCGCGGTTCCTCACCCGCCGGCCCGCCGCATAGAGCGGCAGGATGATGAAGGGAATGGCGATCAGAACATAGGCCGAGAGCTTCGGGCTGGTGACGATCATCATCGCCACGGCGCCGACAAACATGAAGAGATTGCGCAGCGCGATCGAGGCCGATGAGCCGAAAGTCGATTTGAGCTGGGTCGTGTCGGCCGAGAGGCGCGAGACGATCTCGCCGGTCTTCTCGGCGTCGAAGAACGAGGCGTCCAGCCTGGTCAGATGAGCGAAGACGTCGCCGCGCAATTGGGCGACGACGAGCTCGCCGAGCGTCATGACGAAATAGTAGCGAAGGCCGGAAGCGACGGCGAGGAGGGCGACCACCGCGATCATGCCGCTGAAATAGGCGTTGACCAGGCCCGGCCGGTCGGCGGAGAAGCCGTAGTCGATCATCCGCCGGACCGCGATGGGCACGACCAAGGTCGATCCCGAGGCGACGAGGAGCGACAAGAAGGCCCCGGCGACCCGGCCGCGATAGGCGAGCGCGTAAGGCAGGAGCGGCCGCAAAGCCGACAATGTGGGGCGCTTGGCGGGTTCTTCCGGCGCCGCGGGAAGGCTCATGAACGCTTTGAACTCCAGACTCGCCGGCGGAGGAATATCAATGAGTTAGGGCGACACGCCGCGCGCCGGGCGACAATCCCCCTGCGCTTAGTCCCGATCAGGCGGCGGCGTCAACGCAACGAAAGGCCGCGGCGGCGACGCCGCCCTCGGTCCGGATCGATCTCCGAGCGCCGCACCGCCTAGGACTTGTCAGTCTGGACAGAGAACGCATTAGTCACGCTTCAGCAAAAAACCTAGGAAACAAGAGGTCTAGCGCATCCGCCGGAAAGCGGAGCGAGAGTGCGCCCTTCGGCGTGTCCGAGGCGAGTAGCCCGGCCTCAACGACATCCTTCAAAACGCGGCGCGCGGTCCGCTCCGGCAACCCGGCGACGCGGGCGGCTTCCCCTCGATCGAATTCGCCGCGTATCAGCGCCTCCTCGAGCAAGCGAGCCGCCTCGGGTCTCAAAGCGTCGCTCCTTTCGACATAGGCCTTCAGGCGGTTGCCGAGCGCATCGATCTCGAACAGCGCCGACATGAAGTTCACCTGGTCGAGGCAGATTCGCAGAAACCACAGCACGAATTCATTGAGCGCGCGAAGCGAAAGATTGCCGCGTCCGTCAAGGTCGCCCTGCCGCGGCGTGTCGGCGTAATCCATCATTCGCTTGTACTCGGAGCGGCTATTGAGGCCGCGCGACAGGCCACGCGAAACGGACCAAAGGCCGTGCGCCCCGACGCCCGCGACAAACGCCATGGCGTGGCTCATCAGGCGGCTCACGCGTCCATTGCCGTCAAGAAAGGGATGAATGTAGTTGAAACGATGATGCGCCGCCGCCATCGCCGTCAATCGGCTTGCCGCGCCGAGCGGCGCCAGCCGGTACCGTTCGGCGAAATACGCCATAAAATCGGGAATGCGCCCGCTGGACGGCGGCTGATGACGCCCGACGGCGACATCGTGCTCCGGCCGCGATCGCCATACGCCGGGCGTTATCACGAAATCGCGGCCGGCCCCATGAACGCGCAGCATGTCCGCGGTCGCGCCCTTGTAAAACTCGCGATGCAGCCAAAGCAGAAAATCCGGCGCCGCCGGCTCGCCAAGCTTGCCCTCCGCCGCTAAGCGGTCGATCTCGGCCTGGAGGCGCACATGGGCCGCCGCCTCGATTTGCAGGTTGCGGCGCTCTTTGTCTCGGTCGAGATCGCCAGCGAGAGCGCGCTCGATGTCCTTGGGGCGCGTATTGTGGCCTTCGATGAGATTGCTGTAGTGGGTGTTCGCAATCCTCACGAGGCTCGCCAGATTGGCCGCCGTCTTCGGGTGAAGGGCCTGCCCGAGCTTAGTCGCCGCGCTGACCAGGTCGGCGAGCGCGTCGGTCAGTTCTTCGCTCAATTCTTCGGGCCGCGCCGGCTCAATTCGTTGCACCGTTTCAAGCATATTTGGCCGATTTCCTGCAACAACAGCTCTTTGAGCATACAAGCAGATTCCCTATCAAGCGAGAAAATTGGCCGATCTTTTGGCCGATCTTGACTGCTCACGCCTCCGCCGCCGCCCGGCGATAGGCGGCGGAAGCGGCCAGCAGCGCCAGCGCCGCCTTGCGCAGGCGCAGGAATTCGCCGCCCAGAGCCTCGTTGGGCGGGCCCGTCACCAAGGCGGGGCCTTCGAGATCGGGCGTCGAATTGGGGCCGGAGAGAAGCCCGGTCAGCCATTGCCGCGTCGCGTCGAGATGGCGGGCGACAGGCTCGTAATCCGCCGCGCCCCTCTTGTCGCGCGCCATGAACCGCGCCGCCGAAACATTGGCGGCGAGGACATAGCCGGCGATCAGCATGTCGGCGAGTTCGCTCAGGCCGCGCCGCACCGCCTGCGGCTCGCCGCCCATGCGCCCGGCCGAATCGGAGAGCGCGGCGAGCGATTCGATCATCCGCTTGCGCGCCAGGCGATAGTCCTGGCCGGACGCCTTCAGGTCGAGCGCCGTCTTGGCGAAGACGACGAGATCGGCTTGCAGCCGCGCCGCGAGGCGGCGCGCCTCGCTGTACTCCCAGCGCGGCAGGATATGACTGAAGAGATGCGCGATCGCCGCGCCGATCAGCGTGTCGGCGAGGCGAGCGACGACGGGCGGGGCTTCGCTCGGATCGACAAGATGGACCGAGAGAAGCGCAAGC
>DATGLU010000350.1:0-3962 GCA_035294045.1 Roseiarcus sp.
TCCGCGCGCAAGCCCAAATGGATCAGCAGCGTCGCGTCGCCGCCGTCGTCGAGAACCATGTTGGGCGAGCCGCCGTCGCTCCATTCGAAAATGCGATGCGTATAGTCCCAATAATCCTTCAGGCTCTCGCCCTTGACGGCGAAGACCGGCGTGCCGGTCGCCGCGATCGCCGCCGCGGCGTGGTCCTGCGTCGAATAGATGTTGCACGAAGCCCAGCGCACATCGGCGCCGAGCGCCTTCAGCGTCTCGATCAGCACCGCCGTCTGGATCGTCATATGAAGCGAGCCGGCGACGCGGGCGCCTTTCAGCGGCTGGCTGGCGGCGTATTCCGCCCGGGTCGCCATCAGGCCGGGCATTTCGGTCTCGGCGATGGCGATTTCCTTGCGCCCCCAGCCCGCCAAGCCGATATCGGCGACCGCGTAATCCTTCGCTTCCGTCATCTTTGAACCCCGCTGATTGTGACGGCCTCTTAGCAAGCCGGCGGGGAATAGGCAATAAAGATATAAGCAAATCTTTATATGGTCGCATTCGCGTCTTGCGGCCGTGAGGGTCGCGAGAAATCGTCAGGGGCTTCGCAGCGGACGCGCCAAGTGGCGTAGACCGCGAGCGCCAAGGGGAAAATCGCCGAACCGTGGAAACCCGTCCGGCCCAGCAGCCAAATCGTCGTGGGGGCGGTCCATAGGAGCAAGAGGGCGGCCCAATCCGGCGGCGCGCCCTCGCCGCGCCAAAGCTCGACCATGAGGATCGCGGCGGGCAGCGCCAGACCGCCAGATCGTATTCGAGCAGATACGGGGTCGAGAGCGGCAGCGCGGCGGCGAAGGCCAGGCTGCGCGGCAGAACCGCTTTCGTCCGCCGCCAGCACCAGGCGACCAGCGCGAAGGCGGCGAGGGTCGAAACGGCCTGGGCGGCGTTCGCCCAGAGCGCGGCGCCCGTCGCGTGGTAGACGAGAACGAAGACGGTCGGAAAGCGCGCGATCGGCAGCTTGTCGGCGAGGACGAAGGCAATCTGCTGCGGCATGATCGCGAAAAAAGCGCGCCAGGTCTCGACGCCGAAAATTGCGGCGCTGGCGAGCAAAAGCGCCGCGCCGGCAAGGATGGTCGCGGCGAGCGCGCGGTATTCGCGGGCGGCGAGAAGGCAGATCGGGATCAGCAGGAAGGTCTGAGGCTTATAGGCGAGGAAGGCGAAGGCGATCCCGGCCAGGACCGGCCGGCCGCCGGTCAGCAGCAATAGACCGCCGGCGAACAGGCTCGCGGTGAGAGCGCCGTTCTGGCCGTCAATGGCGTTCTGAACCACCGGCGGCGACAGCGCGACGAGCAGCGCGGCGAGCCCGGACAGGCGGCGGGCGATCAGCGCGAACGGCGCCGTCGTGACGACGATCCAGGCGTAGAGGGCGGGCAGATAGGGCGCGACGGCGAGCGGCGCGGCGTAGAACAGGAAAAGCGGCGGATAGGTGAAGGGGAGACGAACGCCGGTCCCGGACACCGCCGCTTCGACCGAGAAGAGCCGGGAGAGATTGTAGGCGTCCGCGGCGTGGCTCCAGGCCAAGCGCGCCGCCGAATAGAAGGCGAGGAAATCGTTGCCGACCGCGCCGCCGGACCAAGTGCGCAAATCGGCGAGCGGAACCAGGGTCAGCGGGATCGCAATCCAGGCATAGGCGAGAGCCGCGACGCAAAGGGCGATGATCGGCAGCCCGCGCGCCAGGGGCGGCCCGAACGGCCTCGCGCCGGCAGCATTCTCGGCTCGCGTCATGAATCCTTCGCCGCTTAGCGCCCGCTCGGCGCCGCGCAAGCAGCACAGCACGAACCGGTAAAGCATTGATGATTATGCGCCGGTCGATAGCGTCGGTTAACCCTTCAAGCGGCTTTGATCGGCCGCTTCCCCATCCGGCGGGCGCCTATGCTATATGCAAGAACCGCGCCGCGCGGCCGCGCGCGGCTCCGGTCAGCGTGAGCGTCGGCCCGTCATGGCTTTGGCAGCGAAATTGGTGATGCGTCAGAGCCAGTCGATGGTGATGACGCCGCAGCTCTTGCAGGCGATCAAGCTGCTGCAATTGCCCAATGTCGAGCTCGCCGCCTATATCGAGAGCGAACTTGAGCGCAATCCGCTCCTTGAGCGCGCCGAAGACCGCGAGCCGGCCGAGGCGGACGGCGAGGCGCCGCCGCAGGCGAGCGAGGACGAGCGGGACTGGGCGTCGGACGAGCTTGAAGTCGATCCGGGCGCCTTGGCGCGAAATCTCGATACCGAAATCGACAACGCCTTCGAGCCGGATCGTCCCGCGGTTTCGCCGGAGCCGGCGCCTCCAGAAGGCCATGGCCTTGCCGCGTCCTCGTGGAGCGGCGTCGCCGGGCAAGGCGGCGACGGCGAAGCGCCGAGCCTCGAAGCCTACGCCGCGGCCGAAATCAGCCTTGCCGAGCATCTCGAGCGCCAGGCGGCGATTCTGCTGCCCGATCCGGCCGACCTGATGATCGCCCGCGCGTTGATCGACGCGCTGGACGAGGCGGGCTACGTCGCCGCGCCGCTCGCCGAGGTCGCCGAGCGCCTCGGCGCGCCGCTGGCGCGGGTCGAGCAGATTCTCGCCAAGCTGCAGACGTTGGAGCCGACCGGAATCTTCGCCCGCGACCTCGCCGAGTGCCTCGCCCTGCAATTGATTGAGCGCGACCGATTCGATCCCGCGATGCAGGCGCTGATCGCCAATCTGCCGCTGCTCGCCAAGCGCGACTTCGCGCAGCTTCGCCGGCTTTGCGGCGTCGACGAGGAGGATCTCGCCGACATGGTCGCCGAGATCCGCCGCCTCGAGCCCAAGCCCGGCCGTCCGTTCGGCGCGGCGCCGACGCAAGTCGCCGTCGCCGACGTTTTCGTCTCCCCGGCGCCGGACGGCTCGTGGCGGATCGAGCTCAACAATGACGCTTTGCCGCGCGTGCTGGTCAACGAGACTTACGCGGCGACGATCAAGCGCGGCAAGACCAGTGAGGCGGACCGCTTGTTCCTGGCCACGAACCTGCAAAACGCCAATTGGCTGACCAACAGCCTGGAGCAGCGCGCCCGCACCATCCTGAAAGTCGCCACCGAAATCGTCCGCCGCCAGGATGCGTTCTTCGCGGAAGGCGTGGTCGGATTGCGGCCGCTCAATCTGCGCATGATCGCCGACGCGATCGGCATGCACGAATCGACTGTCTCGCGAGTCACGTCCAACAAATATATGCAGACGCCGCGCGGCCTTTTTCAGATGAAATACTTCTTTTCGACGTCGATCGCCTCAAACAACATTGGCGAAGCGCATTCGGCCGAATCGGTGCGGTTCAAGATCAAGCAGATGATCGACGCCGAGGACCCGAACGACGTACTTTCCGACGACGTCATCGTCGCCCGGTTGAAGGCCGCCGACATCGTCATCGCGCGCCGCACCGTCGCCAAATACCGCGACAGCCTGCGCATTCCCTCCTCGGTCGACCGGCGCCGCGAGAAGCTGCGCCGGGCGGCGCCCGCCGGCCCTGGCGAAAACCTTCTAAACGTCTGATCTGGCAATCAGTTTCCGACTTATTTTCGGCCGATTTGGCGCGCTGGATTGACACAGGCTCGGCAGGCTCCTAACCGTAAAGGCGCCTACACGGCGTCGGCGGCAAAGAGAGGCGTGACGATCGATGACGTTGCGCGTTTCGGGAAAGAACATCGCCATCGGCGAGTCTTTGCGTCAGCACGTTCATGACAAGGTGGCGGCGGTCATCGGCCGCTATTTCGACGGCAGCGTCAGCGGCCATGTCGTCATCGCGCCGGAAGGCTCGGGCTATCGCTCGGACTGCACGCTGCATTTGAGTTCGGGCATGACCTTGCAAGCGGAGGGCAAGGCGCACGCCCCTTACGCAAGCGTGGATCAGGCTGTCGATCGCATCGAGAAACGCTTGCGGCGCTACAAGAGACGTCTTAAGGAGCACCACGCGCCGACCAACGGCGCGGGGACGACG
>DATGLU010000351.1:0-4023 GCA_035294045.1 Roseiarcus sp.
GGCCGGCATGGCCGACCAGGATGATCTTGCGGCCGCGCTTGAAATGAACCTGCGCCTCGCGATGTACTTTCGTGACCAGCGGGCAGGTGGCGTCGATCGTCACCAGGCCGCGCGCCTCGGCCTCCGCCGGCACGCTTTTCGGCACGCCGTGCGCCGAGAAGATGACCGGCGCCGGCGAGTTCGGCGCCTCGTCGAGATCCTCGATGAAGATCGCGCCCTTCTTCTTCAGCGACTCGACGACATACCTGTTATGCACGATTTCATGGCGCACATAGACCGGCGGGCCGTAGAGCGCGAGCGCGCGCTCTACCACGTCGATCGCCCGCACCACGCCGGCGCAAAAGCCGCGCGGCGCGCAGAGGACGATGCGAAGCTTGGGTTTTTGCGGCATGGCCCTGACCGGGTGAGGCAGCGTTGTTTCATAAGGCCGCTCGCTGAAAGTCAAGGGCGAGCCCGCCGACAGGGAAGCTTTTTGCGCTGGCGAAATTTGGGCGGCGGCTTTAAAAGCAACGCCCCCGACTGAAGCGAGCGCCCCCATTCGCGTTACGTAAACTTTGCGCGCGCGCCCGTCGGCGCGAGCCGAACAGCCGCTGGTCGTTCCGATCCAGATCGCAAGCCGCGCTGAAGAAGCGCGACAGGAGCCTGATTTTGACCGCCGTCGCCGCCGCTCCCCGGGTCCCGCGCGCCGTCTTCACCGAAGGCTCGACGCTGCGTCACGTCGCGGTGATGACGGCGACCGGAACGGTCGGGCTAATGGCGATTTTCGTCGTCGATCTCCTCTCCCTATTTTACGTCTCTCGTCTGGGCGATGAGGCGCTGAAAGCGGCGATCGGCTACGCCAGCCAGGTTCTGTTTCTCTCGGTGGCGATCAATATCGGCCTGACCATCGCGATCAGCGCGACGACGGCGCGGGCGCTTGGCGCCGGCGACCGGTTGCGGGCGCAGCGCCTCGCCGCCTCCGGGCTGGTGATCGCCGGGCTCATCGCCGCGCTGGTCGCGGCCGCGTTGTTCGCCTTTCGCGGCGCCATTCTCGACCACGTCATGCACGCGCAGGGACCGGCGCGGGATGTCGCCGACAAGTTCCTGGCGATCACGCTGCCGGCCAATGTCCCGTTCGCGATCGGCATGGCTTGTTCCGGCCTGCTGCGCGCCACGGGCGACGCGCGCCGGGCGATGTATGTGACGCTAGCCGGCGGGCTGGTGACCGCCTTCACCGATCCGCTGCTGATTTTCGGCTTCGGCCTCGGCGTCTATGGCGCGGCCTGGGCGACCGTCGTGTCGCGCCTAGTCTTTCTCAGCGTCGGGGCCTATGGCGCGATCTACATCCACGGCCTGGTCGGCCGGCCGGTCCGCAAGGCGGTGATCCGCGACTTCGTCCCGATCATGGGCATAGGCGGGCCGGCGATCCTCGCCAATCTGGCGACGCCCGCCGCCGCGGTCTATACGACCCGCGTCTTTTCCGATTTCGGCGAAGCGGCGGTCGCCGCGGTCGCCATCACCGACCGCCTCATTCCGGTGGCTTTCGGCGTGATTTTCGCGCTGACCGGCTCGGTCGGCCCGGTGCTCAGCCAAAATCTCGGCGCCAGGCTGATGGGCCGGGTGCGCCGGGCTTTGACCGAATCCTTCCTTCTCTCGGTCGCCTATGTGCTCGCCGCATGGGCGGTTCTCTTCCTGGCGACGCCGTTCATCGTCTTCGCCTTCAAGGCGCAAGGCGATAGCGCGCGTTTTCTCTCCTTTTTCTGCGCCCTCGGCGTCTCGGCCTGGCTCTTCATCGCCTGCTTGTTCGTCGCCAATACGGCGTTCAACAATCTCGGCTTTCCGGTCCTGGCGACCGTCTTCAATTGGGGCCGGGCGACACTGGGGACCATTCCTTTCGTGACGATCGGCGCGCAGCGCTGGGGCGTGGAAGGCGGCATGATGGGCGCCGTCGCCGGCTCGGCGGTCTTCGGCCTGGCGGCGGTAGCGACGGCCTATTGGGTGACGGCGAGGCTCGCCGAGCGGATCAAAACAGCCTAAGCTTCATCCGGCCGCCGCGCGAAGCGGCCTTGAGGGAGGATGGCGGATGAACCTCAACGAGATCGTGCAGGCGGCGCAGGGCGGCCAGGGCGTCAACAATCTCGCCTCGCAATTCGGCTTGACGCCTGACCAGGCGCAGTCGGCGGTGCAGGCGGTCATTCCCGCCTTTTCGCAGGCTCTTCAGCGCATGGGACAGGACCCGAATGCGCTGGGCGGCGTGCTCGCGCATATCGCCAGCGGCGCCCATCAGGGCTCCTTCGCCGATCCGTCGCAGGCCGCCGCCTCGGGACAAGCCGGCGGCAATGTGCTCGGCCAGATTTTCGGCTCGCCGCAAGTCTCCGCCAATATCAGCCAGCAGGCCTCGCGCGTCTCCGGCGTCAGCCCGGAGATCATTCAGGCCATGCTGCCGGTGGTCGCCTCGATGCTGATGGGCGGCTTGCTGCACTCGATGAATTCGCAAGGCCTGGGCGGCGTTCTCGGTCAATTGGCGAGCGCCGTGACCGCCCCGGGCGGGCTCGGCTCGGTTCTGGAAGGGACGACTGGGCAGGCTGGGCAGAGCGGGGGCCTGGGCGGCCTGATCGGCGGGGTTCTCGGCGGCTTGCTCGGCGGCGGCCAGAGCGGCGGCGCCGCGCAAGCGCCGACGCTGCAAAACGGCCTGAACTCGCTGGTCAACATGTTCGAATCCGGCGTCCAGGCCGATCCGGCGCATGAGCAGGGGATCAGCAACATCCTGAATTCGCTCAGCGGCCAATTCCAGCAAGGCGGCGCGCGGAGCTGAGCCGCCGGGTCAAAAACCGATCAGGTCGGTCCGGGTCAGGGTCGTCTTCTGGCTAACCCCGGGCGCGTGGGTGAGATGCCAAGCGACATATTGCTCGGCATAGAGTTCGCTCGACGACATGCCGTCGACCGGAACCACGATATTCATGCCGTGCAAGGCCGCGTCCGTCCCGGTGTCGAGCACCGCGCCTTCCGAGGCCGTGCCGGTGACGATCAGCGTCGTGATCGCCTTGCCGGCGAGCAGGTCGCGCAGATTGGTGCGCAGGAACTTATCGGCGCTCGATTTGACGATCGGGTCGCCCGGCGCCGGGGCGATTTCCGGTCGAATAGCGCCGGCCGCCGCGTTCGCGGTTATGCTATAGACGACGAAAACGCCCTTCTCCCGCGCCCGATCGAGCAGCTTGCGAACGGCCGGAAGCGAGGCGAGGCAGCGCGGCTTGGTCGCCTTGTTGCAGGGGCCGCTCGTCGCCTCGTCATGGCCGTTGAAGTCGAGCAGCAGCAGGGCCGTGGTCTTCGGATCGAGCGTGACCGATTTCAGTTCTGGCGGCGGCGGCGCTTTCACCTTCGCCCAATCGTCGATGACCGTCTCGGCCGAAGCAGGGGCCGTTGCGAAGGCGAATGTCAGGGCAAGAGCCGCGAAGGAGATTCTCATGGACGATCCCTTTTCGACCTTGATCGCCGATACGCCGCCGCCTCGCGGGCGGCGTTTCCAGACGCTCTACAACTCCCCGCTGATCGCGCCGAGCGCGAAGGCGTAGCCCAAAGCCACGTCTTCGAGCTGGTCGAAGCGGCCCGAGGCGCCGCCATGGCCGGCGCCCATATTCACATGCAGCAGGAACGGCCCGCCCGACGCGACCTCGCGCAGCCGCGCGATCCATTTCGCCGGCTCCCAATAGGTGACGCGCGGATCGGTCAGCCCCGCCAGCGCGAGGATCGCCGGATAGGCGCGCGCTTCGATATTGTCGTAAGGACTATAGGCCCTGATCGTCTCGAACGCTTCGCGGTCGAGGATCGGATTGCCCCATTCCAGCCATTCCGGCGGCGTCAGCGGCAGGCTGGCGTCGAGCATCGTCGTCAGCACGTCGACGAACGGCACGTCGGCGATGATCGCGCGATAGAGGCCGGGCGCCCGATTGGCGATCGCGCCCATCAGCATGCCGCCGGCGCTGCCGCCTTGCGCGACGACCTTGCCTTTGGCGCCGAAGCCGGTCGCGACGAGATGCTCGGTGG